>DAZU01000107.1:0-2763 GCA_002507425.1 Euryarchaeota archaeon UBA53 | reverse complement strand
TTGGTGATACAAAGTGTTTATCCCAATTGACCATTAGATTACAGGAAATGATGGATAGAGAAGGAATGAAGGGTTTACGCGGTAAGTCTAGCATAGAAAAATTGTCAGAATTAATGCAATCACCTAAAAGGAGGGAACGAGTTCTTTCTGGTCGTCTTGGAATATTGAACAACCATGCTCTCTTATTGCAGAACCTCATAAAAGCAGATTCTAGCCTAATTCTTGGAAGTGCCGGAGAAACCGATGAGGTTGTAACAATTGATACAAGAAGACAGATTAGGTGGCCCGGCTCTCTTCATGGAAAATGTGGATTAAGAGTTACGGAATTCCCCCTATCGCGTTTAGACCCAGACAAGAGCAGTTCGTTTGATCCTTTGAGTGAGGGTATTGCATTATCCCGCCAAGACATGATTGAAGTGGAAGTAACCGTAGATGATGCTATTGTTAGGTTCGATGACAAACAGTATGAACCTAATCTTGGGGATGTGCTAAATATACATGAGGCAGGTGCTACATTTTTAATTTTAAAGGGTTGGGCCCGTATACGACGTTGAATACGAATTGTTGTTTTGCTATGTTCTATTGATGGTAATGTTCAAGGGTAGGTTACCTTCCACCTAACATGAGGTGCGTGAGTTGAGACTAGGAAAAAAGAAGAAACAAACCGATAGTTTACCACCTCCACCAGGAATACCACCATTACCTAATCCGGAAGGTTTGCCCTTACCACCGCCACCAGGAATACCCCTGCCTCCTCCACCAACCAATCCCGCAATTCCGCCCATGCAATCAACAATACCTACCAATATCCCTAGTCAAATTCCCCCACCTGATGTAGCTCTTCCTATCGTTGAACAACCTGCCCAACCGATAGCTAAACCAGCAATAGAAGCTCTGCCTCCTATCGCACAACCCGAGGTAGCTGAAGTTGTAGAGGAATCTAAGTCATACTCTGGTTTATATGCCAAGAAAAGTGGTAAGCCGTTGAAGCAGGTTTACGGTCATATTGATCGGATTAGTCAAGGGGAAATCGGTAGTTTACTCGAAAGATACTCCGACAGATTTGGTCATGAACTTGATAGAGATATTATCGTCATGCGCAAAGAGGAACGCGATGAGAAAATTGCGGATGTTAGAGATTCACCGACAGTTGAATTGTTAAACCTAGATGAAGAAGATGAAACTGATGTTGATGGAGAGACTTTGGTAGAACTAAATCTTCAATTAGAAACAGTTGAAACTGAACTTCGAAGACTTAAACCTGAATATCAAGCCGCAAAAGAAGAAGGCGACAGAGATGTTTTACGCGAGTTAAGGCCAATTTTAGAAGAATTAATGGCGGAGAGGAAATTAATCAAGGCGGTTATATCTGGTGAGGCAGATATTGAAGACTTGACTAGAATGGATGATGAAGACGATGAAGAAGACGAGGGAGACTACGATGAGGAGGATGATTATGACGATCAGGAAACCTATGTCGCAGAAGCACTCGAAGACGGAGAAGACATTTTCCTAGACTTTGTAGCAATTGTAGACACACTCCTTGGATCGAACCTTCCAGAGGACAAAATCTCGGAATTCACTAAATCGGATGGGTTCCAAATTTATCGCCAAGTAGGGTCAGATCCTGAGGCATCTACCGAAGAGGAAAGAGCAGAATTCTTCTCTGTTGTTGATGCACTACTAGGTGGAATGCCGGATAGCGCTGTTTCTGAATTTGTGGCATCTGCGGATTTTGAAACATACAGAGAAATTGGTGCAATGTATAGCTAGGTGATATTATGGGACTATTGGATAAGGTCGATAACATAAGTGAAGAAGAACCAAAGAAGGCAAAAAAAGCTACAAAAGCCTCACAGAAAAAACCTGTCGAGAAAAAAGCAGCACGTAAAAAAGCTAAACCAGCGAAGGTGGCAAAGAAAAAAACCACCAGGGAGAAGGCTGCAAGACCGGAAAGAATACGCCCGAGAGGATTACCAGAAGGTTATGAACTCGCAGGAAAAATGCCAAGATACATAGGCTGGCTGATAAATTTCGCATTCAATTTTGGTGTTTTAATCGGAACCTTGTCAGTATTTTTATTTGGGGACCCAGATCTAACAATTGGATTTGCAGTAGCTGCACTTATGATCATTGTTAACTGGTTGGTAATACCAATTTGGACTGGACGAAATATTGGAGAGTTTGTATCTAGAACAAAATACATTAACGCATCAGGGAACAAACCACTATTCATACACGCCATTCTAAACAATAGCTTAGGATACTTATTTCTTCTTGGATTCATATTCGTTGGAACTAACTTCCAATTAATATCGACTACTAGTGGAATGACTTACGTAATAGTAGGAGCCCTATTTATGATTACATGGGTAGTTAACTTCTTCTTTAAAAAGAACTCAGATTATTCTCAAGGTTTGTTTGATTTGGCATTCAGTTCATATCTGGTAAAGCATATGTCTGTTGGAAACGAAACAGGCTGGTTGGCAAGATTTGAATCCCTAGGTGACTTTGGAGACAAATGGCAGGAAAAACAGGCACAACGTCAAGAAAAAGCGAAAGCTAAGGCAGAAAAAAGGGCGAATGAAGCTGCTGAAAAAGAAAAAGCAGAGAAAATTGACGAAAACAAATCAGAAGACAATACTCCTGTAAGTGAATAGAATAATGAGGAGTGAAAATGGATGTGCGCGTCGCGACCCTTGATGGTCGGAAGATGCTAGCGTTGTTACTGATTTTATTCGCTTGCATTTCATTGACTATAAC
>DAZU01000047.1:545-6724 GCA_002507425.1 Euryarchaeota archaeon UBA53 | reverse complement strand
TCTTCGTTTGAGATATTTGGATCGACTTGCAAAATCCATAATGTTGAATCTGCCGAAAGGACTGGAGAACCTTGATCGCCATTTGTTCCTATCCACAAACAGATTTCATCTCCATCAAAGTTCTTGTTTAGCATACCATCAAGAATAAACTGGGCAACTTCTCTTTGTTTTGAAACATCTCCCGGGCAATCTGTCTCATTAATATCTATTAACAAATTTATCATCTCTTCCCATGACTGGACCTCAGACAATAATGTCCCATTTGCTTCCTCGTCCAAAGCAATCTGAAGTATCGAAGGTGCGGTGATGAAATCTAAAACAAAACCATCCATATCAAGACTTTCTTCTTTGACTTTCTCTAAGTCAGAATCCATTTTTTCAATGTATGACAAATCCAATACATTTCCACCATCATCTCTCGTGACGTGAATAAACATGGGCCGGGTTTCATTTGTGAAATGCTTACTTATCCTGTCATGGGCATCTGCGGATTCAGATTCAGGAGCAAAATCTGATAGATCTGTGTGGAAGGTTGGTGTATTGAAAAAGGCTAAATCAGCTGCTAGTCCAACGGTTACTGCAATAGAGAAAATTAGTATCGGCCAAGATAATTTACGGAAGTTTTCCGCTTGGCCACGGAACCTATCTTCGATTGGTTGCGAACCCACATTTGCTCGGGGTCGTAATCAGTACAAAAGCGAGCCGGATAAATATGCATGAAAAATGGTTATTTTCTATATTAATAATCTAGGCAATTACCCAACCTTTCCAAGCCAAAGGTTCATCAATGGGAGGCAAGAGGGCCGAACGTTCCTATGCCTGTTAAAGTATTAGCAAAATCCGACTCGGAACTAAGAGTGAGATTTATCGGAGAAACTCATACATCACTCCAAGTCCTACGTGAAAGACTGAATAATGAAAAAGGCGTTGACTACGCTAACTATTTTCCTGGTCACCCAGATTTGGATGAACCGGAGTTCTTTATCAGAACAAACAAAGGAGTAAATCCAGCAGACCTACTCAAGAAATTAATAGGAGATATCAAGGGTGACTTCTCCGAAACCAAACTCTGAGTTGTGAAACCGATGTTGAGTGAGGATACCCTCGCTAATTCTATTGGCTTGACTGGATACTGCGTAGATAGAAAAGGCATTGGTGGAGTATTAAAATCTCGAATAGCAGATTTCCGAGTCGAAGAAATATCAACGAAGATTAAACTTGATCCAAAGGGCAGATTCACTGTTGCTAATGTCACCCTTACCAACTGGGAAACAAATAGATTTGTTGGAAAACTAGCAAAGGCATGTGGAATCTCACGAAATCGGATATTTTTTGCAGGAACTAAGGACAAAAGAGCAGTGACAAAACAAGTTTTTGTTATTGATGCTCCAAAAAAGAGGGTTGCAAATGTGGAAATGAATGACGTCGAAATTCAAATTCTCGGAAGAACCCATCAGAAAATTGGTTTCGGAAATCACAAAGGAAACAGGTTCACAATTGTGGTCAGAGGTTGTTGTGATGAAAAAGGAGAGCCGATTGACGCAACCGAAGCTATTGATCGAATTACTGCAATAAAACAGTCGATGGAAAAATCACTTGGAGTCGGTTTATTCCCAAATTGGATAGGTCCTCAGAGATTTGGTTCAGGTAGACCTGTAACGCCAGTAGTTGGGAGACAGGTAATAAAAAATGACTGGAAAAAAGCTGTGATGACATACTTGACCTTAGAGGGAGATGAGAATGATGACGTTTCAAAATTTCGAAAACATGTCAGAGAAAACGGTATTGATCAAGAAGCATTGGACATAATTCCCCATTGGCTTGGTTTTGAAAGAGATATGATTCGCCATATCTTAGAGAAACCTGAGGATTGGCTCGGAGCATTTCGCAGACTTCCAAATAATCTTCAACTCATGACTGTACATGCTCTACAATCTGTGGTTTTCAATAAAACGATAAAAGCAAGACTTGAACAAAATATTAGTCTATCAAGGCCTATTGAGGGTGATATAGTTGGTAGAATAGATGATAACGGACAACTTGAAACTGCCTCTCTCGTTACTGTTGAAGAACGGACACTGAATCGTATTTCAAGAAATTGCAATTTAGGCCGACTGGCTGTTACCGGTCAACTACCCGGGACGTCTATGATTAAACCAAAAGGAATATTCGAGCAAATTGAATCTTCTGTAATCAAGGAAATGGAATTATCCGAAACAAGTTGGGTTGTAGATGATATTGCAAGATTGACTACAAAAGGTACTAGAAGAGCAATGGTAACAAGCTTTGAGGAATTACAGTTTGAAAAAGTACCAATAGCAGCAGATGAGACAATGGGAGATAAATGGAAATCTGGACCAAATGCTGACGATTTGTGGCACCCTGAGGGAGCATGCATAAGATTCAGGTTCACTTTACCTTCGGGCAGTTATGCAACAACTCTTCTTAGAGAGTTTATGAGAGTCCCAATAAAACAACTTTGAGATTCTTCAAAGAAGACCCATTGAAAGAACTTCGATTTCTCCAGTTCCTCTAATTGATTTCATGTTGTCTTCGAATATGTCAGATAGACCTGATCCGTCATTCATGACGACATGTACTTGAATAAACTTAAGACCAAAAGCAAGCGGTTTTGTCTCGCAAAGTTGGACATCATAAGTCTCGTCTTTGAGTGCTCTTATTTGGTCTGCAATTTCGTCAGCAGAAACATCTTCAACTTCAGAATCTGGCATTACCTTGTAAGTTAAAGCTACCATTCCCATTTTATCACCATTTAATTATGGACCTTGGAACCCGCAAGGACAGACATATGCAACACCTTGGTTGCGACAGCGTGGACTACGTCCAATAGCTATTCCGCATGTAGGACACGGAAATGTAGTTGAACCTTTGTCCACAAGTGGGACTCCAGAAGACGTGCAAACAGTTGCTCGCTCACTCATGATTCTACACCTCGTAACGGGCATGCCACGACCTCCCCTTCTTTATGGTTGCGTGAGATGAAGATTACCTATCGAGTATGGTCAATATTCCATTTTTACCTGACGATACCACCAATTCTCCATTTTTTGACCGGCACCACCCATTTTCAATCCTTATTATATCACCTGTCTTAACATCATTTACTTGTGAATCCCACAACACGATACCAACAATTCCTGTCTCATCTCTTCCACAAGCAGCCGCTAATTGACCAGTGTAACTAGTGGAATTTATTAGGCGCCTGGGATAAGTCCGTAGTACAACCAACTCTAAACGCTGAATACCTCGATTTGGGACAAGCTCTGACACCTTTAACCTTGTTTTCAGTTTATTATTTTTAGAATTATTTTTATTCATATTAGTTAAAATTGAATTTCTTGTTTTATGCTGAACATTCACCCTCTTGCTAACCTTTTCCATGGAAGTAAACCAATTCCCTCAACCCAAATAAAGGATTCTAGGGCCAGAGATGAAAGTAAATTTCAGTCTTTTGAAGTTTCCTTTCTGATTATGGTAAAACTGGATTTGGCAGGCTTGACATCTTCCAAGGGCTCTGGGCCACCTTGACGATTTTCTAGAGCATGTTCGAATGCCGGTCTAATTTCCCAGTCAGGGCCTCTCTTTGGGGTATGGAATTTACAAACCAAATAAACTTCAGAAGAGGAATTCCTACTTGCCATTGGCGAGAATCTTTTGACCGTTTGGAAATGAGGGCGCACTAATTCAATCAACTCTTCTACACCTGCACCCTGGAATAATTTGGTGACAAAGTGACCACCATATTTCAGAATTGGTAATGCGAAGTCAAATACATCGGCTACAAGCATCAATGAAACTGCTTGGTCAATATCCCATTTCCCAGTAATATTCGGAGAAATATCTGAAATTACTACGTCGATTACCTCTGTATCTATTACATTTAGAACCGCTTCTTGAATTAAGGGATCAGTAATATCACCAACGATCAAATCTGCACCATCAACTGGTATACAAGGCTGTAAATCGATTCCTACAACCTTCCCACTGTCCCCAACTAACTCGACAGCTACCTGAGTCCAACCGCCTGGATGGCAACCGACATCTAGAATGCTATCACCAGATTTCACCAGTTTGTGTCGGTCTTGAATTTGTTTTAGCTTGAAGGCAGAGCGAGCTCTGTAGCCGCTAGATTTTGCTTGCTTTCGCCAAGCGTCTCGTTGATGATCTTGAACCCAACGGTCGACCATTACCCTCTCACTGAGCCTTCGAGGAATTATCTTAATGATAACTTCATGCACAAGCACAGTCTGGGATTGATTAATGCGACGGCTATATGTCATGTTGGCATGTTTCCTCTGTGTTGTGCCTTCATCCCTTGCATTTGAAGAGGACAATGCGGAGGAACATTTTCTCAAGAGGACTATTCTTGTTGAGGAAAGAACTGCGATTTGGTGTGAAACGTGCGCTCAGATTGATCCTGAACTAGAATTAGTAGCCAAATCACATGGGGCTAGAACCTCAATAATAGGAATACACGTAGATGACGAGTTTCAAAACAACGCCAGCCTAAAACGAATTGAATACCAAAATCTCAAAAATAATGGAACTTATGGGACTCCTACATTTTTTGTTGATGGCCTAAAAACTGCCGAAGGCTATGATGCATGGAGCGATGTTCAGCAAAGAATACTTTCACAAGAGAACAGAAGAGACGGCCCTACGAATTTATCCTTCACTATTTCAAACAACAATATCGAAATCCCAACTCCACAATTCGGTCAAATTTCCTTAATGGTATTAGAACACGACAAACAAGTCCCACAAGAAGCTGACAACCCCGGAGAAGCTGTTCGGGACAGAGTATTGGTTGGCCTAATTGTTAAAGACACAGATGGAAATGAGTCAATATACGGTGAAATAACTCTGCCTGACGTTTACTCGATTGTTATGATCCATGAACCGACAGATGGTGGTGAGCCATATGGTGTAGTCGAAGTATCAAATCGTGAAATTAGTCAAAATGATGATAATATGTTATCCCAGATTGTAATTTTATCAGTAATTATCGGAATTATATTGGTATTTATTCCTTCAAAAAAATCCCTTATTCCGGAAGAGGAATGATTTAATCACGAATTTTTTTGGCTGATTTGGTGATTATTCACCGATTTCCAACCCATCCTGATGCACATTTACCGAATCTTTGATAAGGTTAGGCCACAATAGGAGTATCATGAACCCAAAGCACGAACCCACTAGAGATAGTGATAGTAGTAGTGTTAAATCATGGATGGTAGAATTTACAGTAGAAGACGGTAGAAAAAACCAAAGACATCTGACTCTCATAAAAGCAGATGATGTCAATGACGTTCACAATGAGCTGTTAAAAGAACTAAGATTAACCTACCAAGACAGCGAGAAAGTTGATGTTACTGTCCACAGAATTGAACCTGTAAGCACGTATACGGATGCACTCCTTTTCGAAGGAATATACTCTCCTTAGTTTGATGTGTAAGTTATTACGATATTTTGATTATCAGCAAGGATCAAATTCTCATAATCGTAGTTTATTTCACCATCGACAGTCATCTCAATTGAACCATCACGGAAGTCAAATATGCCGGTTTCATTGAAGTGTTTTCCCCATACATCGAAGAATACCTCAAGAGGGACATCCTCAGCCGTGTAATTTTCTACATGCAATTTTCCTGTGGTATCATGAGTGTGAACCATGTGCATGGCATTAGGACAAATATCGGTGTATATACCTGCACTTTCCTCTATCTCAAACTCTTCTCCGTCAATTATTATGGTCAAATAAGGATGAATGTGCATCCCCATTGAACTATTATGTTCTGTCAAGCAATATTCCCCAAATGGATGTATGTTATCTGCTGTGCTTGAAACCTCGTCGGTATTTTCACTCGAGGTTTTTTCTTGGTTCAAATCAATCTTACCCTCATGGACTAAAATGCCCAAAAGTAACACAAAACATACGATTGTAAAGCCTAGCCACTGTTGCTGACTATCCATACTCATTCCTCTTCTGACGACTGTTTTGGAGCGACATAGCCACCGCGCTTTCTTCTTTCCTTTTTCTCAGGATCGATCAGAGAATTTTTTGCTGCACTTTTCCAATCGCTGGTTTCATGCATTGAGGATAATCTGAATAGTCCCACAGTACCTGTTACATGTGCTATGTGTGCAACTGTGCAAAA
>DAZU01000047.1:0-152 GCA_002507425.1 Euryarchaeota archaeon UBA53 | reverse complement strand
ATTGCGAAATTTCGCCCAATACTTAGGTTTGTCTGGACCCAGGATGCAGTAGGTTCTTTTGCAATTGTGATAACAATCCACATGAAAACTGCGAACGCAATCATTCCCAATAAACCCCAAGGTAAACCGATAAAAGGCATTGTGTTCCAGTC
>DAZU01000111.1 GCA_002507425.1 Euryarchaeota archaeon UBA53 | reverse complement strand
GCTGTAATTGGAGGAGGGTGCTTTTGGTGTGTAGAAGCCGCATATAAGAACATGAAAGGAATCAAATCTGCTCTACCAGGATATGCAGGTGGACATGACCCGAAGCCAAATTACAATTCTGTTTGCAGCGGAATTACCGGACATGCAGAGGTTGTTGAAGTAATATTTGATGAGAGCGTAATCTCATACGATACCATACTTGAGGTGTTCTTTACAGTCCATGACCCAACTCAATTAAACAGGCAAGGAAACGATATAGGAACACAATACCGTTCTGTAATATATTATCTTGATGATGAACAAAAAAACATAGCCATAGATACCAAAAACAAATTCCAAGATTATTACTCTAGAGAAATTGTGACCGAAATAAGCGAATTAGAAAACTACCATGAGGCAGAAAAATACCATCATGATTATTTTGATTTAAATCCCTCAAACGGTTACTGCCAGATGGTTGTAGCACCAAAAATTGCTAAGGTTAGGGCCAAGTTAGCCCATCTTTATTGACGAGTATTATTTTGAGCCCCAACCCATCGGGTGTTCATGGTGAACAATGTTGTGCGACCTCCAACACCTGTCAACGAACCAATTCTAGGATACCTACCGGGTAGTAAAGAACGTGAATTGTTGATTGAAGAATTAGATCGACAAGAAAAAGAAATTCTTGAAATTCCATGTATAATCAACGGAAAGGAAGTGTTCACTGGCGATATTGTTGAACAGGTTATGCCGCACAATCACAGCCATGTCATAGCACGAGTCCACATGGCTGGAGAAGATGAGGTAAATGCAGCCATCAAAGCGGCATTAGATACCCATAAGATGTGGTCTACGATGCCTTGGGAAGCAAGATGCGCCATATTTTTGAAAGCAAGTGAACTTCTTGCTGGTCCGCGAAGATATGAGATTAATGCTTCAACTATGCTGAATCAATCAAAAACATGCCACCAGGCTGAGATAGATTCTGCATGTGAATTAATAGATTTTTGGAGATTCAATAGCGACTATTGTCGTCAAATTTACGAGGATTTACAACCACCTGTATCCCCGTCGAGCATGTGGAATTCTAGTGAAGTAAGACCGTTAGAAGGTTTTGTATTTAGTGTAACTCCATTTAATTTCAGCAGTATCGCCGCAAATTTACCATCTAGTGCAGCAATGATGGGTAACACTGGAGTTTGGAAGCCATCTAGAAACTCGTATGTATCAAACTACAAACTGATGAGACTGATGATGGATGCTGGACTACCCAGTGGAGTCATAAATTTCATTCCAGGGAGAGCTAGTATTGTAGGTGATATTTGCTTATCACATCCTGAACTAGCCGGTGTTCACTTCACTGGTTCCACATCAGTATTTAGAAAAATGTGGAAAGACATCGCAAACAATTTAGAAAATATGAAATCCTATCCAAGAATTGTTGGCGAGACTGGTGGAAAAGATTTCATTGTTGCACATCCCGATTGTGACAAAAGAGCATTATTAGTGGCCTTGCTGAGAGGTGGATTCGAGTATCAAGGACAGAAATGTAGTGCAGCAAGCCGTGCTTACATTCCCGAAACAGTATGGGATGATATAAAAGACGATTATTGCAAAGAAGTGTCTAGCATAACTATGGGGGATCCCAGAGATTTCTCTAATTTTATGGCTGCTGTAATTGATAGAAAGTCGTATGAGAATATAGTTGGATACATAGACAGGGCAAAAGAGGATCCTGGGTGCGATGTGGTTACTGGTGGCAATTATGACGATTCTAAAGGATACTTTATTGAGCCAACAACAATAATTTGTAAAGATTCAAGATATGAGTCAATGGAGGAGGAAATATTTGGTCCGTTACTTTCTATTCATGTATACCCAGATTCCGATTTTGAAAGAATATTAGAAGTGTGTGATACTACCTCAGAATACGCTCTAACCGGCTCCATATTTGCTACCGACAGAAAGCACATTGAGAAAGCAATGGAAGCACTAAGATACAGTGCAGGTAACTTCTACATCAATGATAAACCAACAGGTGCCGTTGTCGGTCAACAACCGTTTGGAGGAGCAAGAGGTAGTGGCACAAATGACAAAGCGGGGTCTCCGTTAAATTTGCTGCGATGGGTTAGTCCAAGATCGATAAAGGAGACTTTTGCCCCTCCACATGATTGGACCTACGGATTTTTGAAATGACTTGGTAGCCTACCCTTGGCTTCAAGAGCATTTTCCACCTTGGGAGTCAGCAGGCGCGAGTTACGGTTTTTCGCTACAATGGATAGCAAAAACCAGCCTAGAGCGAGTATAGGAGTGGATAATAGCAACGTTATTGCAACCCACATGACAATACTGCTATCAGCATATCCCCAAGACCACCATCCAACGATTATCAGGGTTATAATAAGAAAAATTCTGGAGGCTTCACTGGGAGTGGACCATCCTCTATGATCAATCCTTGGCGCAAACAGCCAGTCCATCAGCGGCATTACAGATACACCGCCAAATCGCCTAATATAGTGATGTTTTTTCACCGGTTGCTTAATTTCTCAGATTGACTAGGACAAATCCCTGCGATGATGAACGCACTTGAGCGGACTGCTGTTTCAGTGACGATTGATGGGCGAACTGAGCGGGGACAACTTAGATTTTGAGAGGTTGAACTACGTGACAATAGGTATTCAGCCTCTTACTCCGCCTCCCAGCAACCTAACATTTGCTAGTCAATCATCGCCGTGGAATATTATTTGGAGAATGTTAGGAGTTGTTTTTTTAGTTTATATTATTGCTAATCTTTCTGTCGCAGCTGTATATGGATTGTTCATTGGCGATCCATCTCTAGCAACTTTTTCATTAATATGTTCATTACCGCTAGTCCTATTATTTCTATATTCAAGAAGACCAAAGCTTACCCACGTTATGATGGCAACACCAAGCCAAGAGGGTAGCACACAGCACAACATTTCACAGTCAAGAGTTCTTTTTACACCAATTCCAACCAAATTTACTCATCATTTGCTCAGAGATTCTCCTCCTCTAGAATTACCAAAAACCTCTACTTTATGGTTCGTATTTTCCGTTACGATAATAGTTGCTTTTTTAGGAATGCTTCCTGTATTCCTATCTGACAATCCGATTTGGTTAATGATGGCAGTTTTGGTCGGGGTCCCGGCTTGGTTGTTCGGTTTTTCATTACCCGTCCACGCTTGGTGGGGATTTTCAACTAAGCATTTTCAATTGAGAACAACTAAATCTGATGGAGAAAAAATGTTGGTTGCAGGTATGCTATCAACGATACCTGCATTGTCGATAAACTCACTAATTTTCCCGTTAATAATTGGCATCTTTGGAATAGATTACATGAGCATGTTGGGTGAATTTTTGATACTAACAGTGAGCGCACCAGTTGGCGAAGAGATATGTAAGGCGGCATTTGTAATAGCCTTGTATAAGCTAATTGATTCACCTAAAAGAGGTTTCCAAATTGGTTTTTCTGTAGGGTTAGGGTTTGCTTTACTTGAGAATTTACAATACATATTGTTTTCATTTGCAGGTGGACCAATTGGCTATTCTGCTACCACGGTTATTAGAGGCCTAGGCTCTATACCTGGTCATGCTATTTGGACTGGTTTATCTGGGGTTTCTATCGGATGGTATATCTGCATAAAGAGAGGTATATCTTCTGAAAAACAAGAACAAAACGGGAATTGGGTCCTATATGACAAAACAAGTGGATTTGTAAAACATTCACAACTAGATTTGACTAATTTTGGCATAAAGATGAGAGAATGGTTATACAAACCGTTTGACAAGACATGGAAACTACCGGCTAATCCTATTGTTGGAATAGCACTTGCTATATCTGGACACGCTTTTTGGAACGGTTCATATTTTTTGATTTCATATCTATTTATGGACACACCAATCATTATAATGATCATTGCAAATTTAACATGGACAGTAATAATGATAGGAACTCTATACTACATAGGAAAAGAAATTCTTGCGGCAGTAATGCACATACCGTAATTAAATTTCGGGCAAGAAATCAAAAATTGTTAAGCAGAAATAGGGGTAAGGTATAGACAGTGATTCCCCTCGCAAAGGAAGAGGACGAGTGATGATTGACATCATGCAACCTGGCTTAAAAGAAGGAAATCTGTTGATAACCTTCGCAATTGTTGGTTTGTTAATATTGATATCTGAGCGATACAGAGTCCTCGATAGGCTTGGAGTGTATGCTGCTGCTGGACTGGGTCTAATCGTTGGTGGCCTAGGTCATTGGACTTGGCTAATTATTCTACTTGGATTCCTTGGAACCTCTCACAAAGCAACTAAATGGAGACTTGATGAAAAAATATCAAAGGGCCTTTCGGAGTCTTATGACGGCCATAGAAGTTGGGGGAATGTTATAGCAAATGGGGGACTTCCTGGTTTGGTCGCAATCATATCTTTGGTTTTTGATGATCATCACAACGGAATTTGGATATTTTCAGCCGCAGTCGCAGTTGCCGCATCAGATACGTTTGCATCAGAAATTGGTTGTCTTGATGAGAGAGTGAGAATGATAACTAATTTCAAAAAATGCGAACCAGGACTCAATGGGGGCTTTTCTCCAAACGGCCAGTTAGCTGCTCTGCTAGGCTCAACAATTATTGCAATGCTTGCTTTCATCATGGAACAAAATGCTGAATTGGCCTTACTGGTTGCAATTATTGGCTGGATTGGTTGTCAGATAGACAGTTATCTGGGAGCAATATTAGAAAACCGAGGATTCATGACAAAAGGGACGGTCAATGCAGCAAGTATTACTTTTGGAATAATTCTGATGTGGTTGTATCTTGATTCTCCACATCTATGATGTGGGTTCTTCAACCCCGACTACATCGG
>DAZU01000053.1 GCA_002507425.1 Euryarchaeota archaeon UBA53 | reverse complement strand
GATTGATCTCCGAAGAACAACCAGTTTTTCCCGTCGCCACCGTCGAAGATTCTCTGCTCCATGAAGGCCCTGAAGGGAGCGATTCCTGTTCCAGGCCCGACCATTATGATGTCTGTTGATTTGTCTTCAGGTAAAACAAATGATTTAGTTGGCGACATGAATACTCCAACATCAGTTTTGTCTACCTCAACTTCATCAGCCATGTATATTGTGCACAAACCGCCTCTATCTCTTCCATGATGAGAATACCTGACAATTCCAACAGTAAGCTCGACCTTGCCTGGATGAGCATCATGGCTGCTAGCGATTGAGTATAACCTAGGCTTCAATTTATCCAGCATATCTATGAATTCTTCAGGGGTATAAGATACTGAGAAATCTGTGAATACGTCGACGTAGTCTCTCGACCAAATGTAGTCTTCAAGCGCATCTGCATCGTTAGCAAGAATTTCAGCTCTTTCAACCGGGTCATCTCCTGGAATAGATGGAAGTAATTCTGTTTGCATTACAACTTCACTATTCGAATATCCCCTTCCTGAGTTTGAGATGGTTTCCCTATGTCTTTCTACCATGCTAACTTTAATCCTTAAACCATTTGATTTTACTTTCTCCTTTAGAGATTTTACAAATTTTTTGTTGACCCTGTGAATTTCATAATCTTTCTTTAATGCTTCCCATAGTGTTCTCTCTCCGTTGTGTGTGTTCACTATGTAGTCTTGCGCCCATCCTGCTTTTTCTATGAGAAGGTCAACGGTTAGAGGAGGATTCTCTGCTACAACACCCAAAGCATCTCCAACCTTGTAATCCATACCTGAATCGCCTAACTCGAAAACTATGTGCCTCGTTTCTTTTCTAGAGCCTTCTCCGTTCAGCACGTAACACTCGCTAATTTTTGTAGGGTAGGGATTTTTTGCGCTCCAAGGGGATTTATCTCCAGACTTGGTTTTTATCTCCACGGGTTCCACAATCGGTTCTTCGACCACAGACACTTCCTCCCCAGACGACGGTAGCTCAATCTCAATAGAAACCATAGCTGGTATGACCTTGTCTACCCAAGTTTGCCATTCTGGCTCAAAGTCAACATCACATTTCTGAAGTTCTGTGACTTTAGTTGCTCCGAGCTCCTGGAATTTGATATCCCAATCAATACCTGCCTGGCAGAATTCATCATAGTCTGTATCACCTATGGCACATATAGAATAGTTTACTCCAGATAATGAAGGATTGTTCTCGCAGGTCTCGTCCCACAAGTCAGCGGCATTGTCTGGCATCTCTCCCTCACCCCAGGTCGATGTAATTATCAAGATTCTTTTGTGATTACTCAAATTTGATGCAGAGAATCCATCCATATCGAAAACGGTTGCGTCAAGTCCGTTCTTGTCGGCTATTTTCTTAGTTTGGTTAGCAAGATCTTCTGCATTTCCTGTTTGAGAACCAAAGAATATTGCTATTGAATTATCATTACCTGAAGACATATCAAGACCTCCCATTGAATAGTTAGGGTTACCTACAATCAACTGCACTAGGAAGGTGTAAATGAATGTTAGGTGCGATGGTGTCTTATCGAAGTTGCCGCTGGACGACTTGTGACCCAACTAGATTTGCTAGGAAGCGGAAACGCGTTCTTACCTTCTGGTAGGTTGCACTCGCTGCTGTTAATCAATCAACACATAATGATCGACTGCCCACCAACCGCCCTTGCAAGCTTAAGAAATGCGAAAGTAAGTCCTGCAAATATTGATACAATATTGGTTACACATCTACATGCTGACCATGTCTTTGGCTTCCCCAGTTTCATCCTTGAAAGAAAGTATATTTCTGACCGATCTGGGGAAAAGCCGCTAACTATTGCCGGATCAAAAAATGTTAGGCAGCGTTTGGAATTACTATGCGAATTAGCTTACCCTGGCTCCCTAGATAGCATGCTTTCCAACATAAATTGGATTGACATACCGGAATCAGACATTTGGACATTCGAGCGGTTTAAAGTACAACACGATCCTAAATCCGAACCTCATGGATGGATGATGACGCATAAGAATGGTTGGTCAATTTTACACAGCGGTGATTCAGGTCCATGTGAAGAACTCTGGAATAGAGTAAAATTGTGTAAACTTGTTGTTATAGAAATGAGTGTCCCTGAGACTGTTGATACCCATAGCCATCACAAGCCCAGTCAAATTTCAAAGTTAGCCAATGATTGTCCTGATACGCAATTTCTTCTGACCCATACATACATTGACATTGATTATAAAATACTCACAACAGATAGCCCTAAGTTACCTAATAATGTCACTATTGGACAGGATAATCTGAGCCTCACTCTTGATGAAAACGGTAAGATTGGTAATTTTAGTTAAATAAAAAATAACAGCAATCCTCTGTTTACGCACTTCGCCAGAATGTTTCTTAAAAATTTCCTAATCATTTCCCATATTGTTTGGTGCCGTGACCTTGATCTTCAAAATGTGCTAGCTTTTTTCTTTTGTTTGCATTTTACCTAGACAAAATAATTTTTTATTTTCCATGCTTGGCGAGAAATCGGCTTTTTGACTCACCGTTTAGTTTTTTTATATAACAAAAGGAAAAAATATGAACTTCTTTTTATACCTTCAATTGGAACAACAAATACCAAGCAAAACTATGTCTATCAGACAGTTTCAGGATTATACTTATATGGTATACTCGGACTCCCTCAGGCCATCACGCATAGGGTTGGCCGGGATTGATGAATGAATGAGAAAAACTGAGGTGTTATTTTTTGGACAAAAATATTTTCGATGGAATCCTTAATCAAAAAACCTTGTTCGTACAAAAAGAAGTATTACGCCACACATATCAACCAGAAGTATTGCCTCACAGGGACTATGAAAGAGACCAATTGTCTTTCAATTTGGTTGAAGCCTTAAAGGGTCACATTCCTTCAAACATGATACTGTATGGTGTCACCGGCGCAGGCAAAACAGCAGTAACCAGATTTGTCTGTGACCAACTTCAGAAAAAAGGTGATTCAATTGGCAGAAAAGTTTACCCAGTTATGGTTAACTGTCGACAAATAGATACTCAATACAGAGTGTTGTCACACCTAGGTAACGCTTTATTAGAGGACTATGAACGAGATGAGATACCATTCACTGGATGGCCAACTGACCGCGTCTTCTCTGAATTAGTAAAGAGGATGAACACAAGGGGCGGAGTGTATGTATTAGTGTTAGACGAAATAGACCACCTTGTGAAGAAGGCAGGAGATGATTTACTCTATAATCTTACAAATCTTAATGCAGAACTAAAGAATGCAAGAGCCTGTGTTATTGGAATATCAAATGACTTGAAGTTTACAGACTTTCTTGACCCGAGAGTCAGGAGCCGACTTGGTCAACAGGATATTGTTTTCAATCCGTACAATGCTGAGCAACTTCAAGACATACTAAGGTCCCGAGCCTCCATAAGCATAAACCAAGATGCTCTAGAAGCGGGTGTGATTGAACTCTGCGCTGCACTTGCAGCACAGGAACATGGCGATGCCAGATGTGCACTTGACCTACTGAGAGTTTCAACTGAAAAAGCTGAACAAGAAGGAGTCGAGGTTGTTGAACAAGACCATGTTCGTATTGCACAAGCACAAATTGAATCTGATCAAGTAACTCCTGTAATAAGAACTCTACCCACTCAGCAAAAATTGGTCCTTTCATCAGTGTTGATAAACGAAAAAAATGGTTTAAGGAATATCCAAACTGGAGAAGTATATCACATCTATAAACAGGCATGTGGACACATTGGTCAACAATTCTTAACCGCTCGTAGAATATCTGGAATTATATCTAACCTTGATATGCTCGGTTTGATTACTGCCAAAACAATTTCTCGTGGTCGCTACGGGAGAACCAAAGAAATCAATTCCTGCATACCTACTAATATTGACCCATCTGATGTGATGTCAAAAGCAGAGCCAACGCTTAGAGAGGTTTTCTCAGCAAGATACAGGCACCAAACCCAACTTTAGTAAAAATCTCACCACATATGATATATGCCAAGAGTCATAAATGCGACCAAGTTCGCAAACCGTATGAGCAACGAGGATGGGAATCCTAGTTCCGGCATGTTGGGTATACTAACAAAGCCATCAAACACACTTGCCAACTGGTATTTGTGGTTAGGGCTTCTAGGTCTGTTGTTAGCTGTGCTGAATTTGGCAGGCATAATTCACCCAAGCTACAGGGTTTCATGGGGAGGAATGTTCACATTCGAAGCAACGAATAACGCCTTTGGCGACAAGGATACTGCCCCAGCATTTGTTGTAAGTGATGCTATCTTTATTCTATTTTGTAGTTCACTGGTCTACTTGGGTGCGCGCTCACTGATTGGGGATTCAAATTTTGGTGATTGGTTAACTTCACTGTTAACTAATGATTGGTATAACAATCTGATTGACCCTGAGAATGGAGGGTGGGGTCTTCTACTGGGAACATGGGCTATGGTTGTAAGCATATTATTCTACTTTTTTTGGGGAATAATGTACATGGCTTGGATTGACCCTGGTGTGTATTCCATTGCGATATCTCTCATGGCTAGCGGTCTAGTCTTGCGAATGTTGACAACCATAGAAGAGGATTAATGTCCGTTTCTCCTGAGTAAAGCATCCGTGTAACCCATAATTATGCCCTGCCATAAGTAAAAAGACCAAGCTATCAGAACAAACATTGAACTTATTTTTGTTTTTGGTAAATCACTTTTGGCGATAGAAAATAACCAAATCAATGGAAAGAAAATTGTTAATAGAAACTCAGTAGTCATCGAATCATAAAATGCTTCAACATTTAGCGTTTCGAGAATTATGACATTGTTAACAAATATCGAAATACCAAAAATTCCCAATATAATCATTGGTAACATCCACAAAACCACCCATGATGATCCCAAGAAATCATGCTTCACTCGCTTGTATCTTCTATGAATTCTAACGTGTGCTCTGGCATCTCTCCTTCTTTTTTCAAGAAATCTACGAAGTCCTGTTTCTGGAACATGGTTTACAACTGCATCATTTGTGTATACAATAATCCCACCTGCCTGAACTAATTTCAATGATACTTCCATGTCCTCAGCATGATACCATTTAGGGTTAAACCCTCCAATTTCAATAAGTTTGTCTCTTTTAAACATCGAACAAGGACCGTTTGCTAGTTTGGTTATTCTAGGCCTCGAGCGATACTTCGATTCAATTTCAATAGAACGAATAGTAGATATTACATCCGCAGCTCTTGAGAATACTGTTCTACCAGTAACTGCTACTACGTCTTCACTTTCTCTAGAGATGGAAGATTCCAGCATTCTTTGTATCCAATCGGCTTCTGCCGTTGTATCAATGTCTGTAATCGCAAACCATTCTCCATTGGATGCATCGAGGGCAGCCATCCTTCCGGCTGATAATCCAAGTTGAGACTGACTTATCACCTGAACTAATTCGTGGTCAGACCAACTTTGACACTTTTCCTTACTCCCATCTGTTGAACCGTCATCAACCAAAAGAATCTCGATGGGCCTATGAGTTTGATTTACAAGAGATTCTAAACATCCGTCAATCCAATCTAAACCGTTCCTAACACACACTGCAATGGATACAAGTGTCAACTTCTCACCTCAAACATAGACAGCAATTTTCTGCATTGTCTCTTAGCTTTAAGATCAGTAATTCTGAGCACTACTCCTTTTCCAGGCTGCCCATATATCACATTCGTTCCTAGTGGTGATAGTAAGTGAACTATTAGAGGAGCAAGATCTTCTTCGCCGTCTACCTCTATACATGCTGTCTGATCACTATGCAACGCGGCATCAATTGATTCAATCAAAGATGGTGTGACCTCACCCGCTGGATTTTGGGCAGAAAGAATTAGGCTGAAGTCTGAAAGGTCAACTTTTTGTTCCAACTCAATCCTTTTTGTCATTCCGTCAACAAGTGCGATGTCCGGTATTACACCAAATTCTAACAGCGTTGCAACACTAACGTCCCCTACTGCAACAATGGCCCCTGGTGATATATTCTCCATAGCAGCAGACATTGCGACCTCCGGAGAATTTTCTGGACCAGAAAATAATTGCCCTGATGGTTTTTTTAGTTCTTCATCTAAACCCTTATGGAATAGGAATGTGGTCTCTCTGTCATCTTCCTTTAGCCACACTGTGCCATCAGTGTCAATTAGTCCTGCACGAATTCTGGAACTTGATACAATTCCTCCATTAACGTCTAGAGCATGAGGCACTTCAATTATCTCAAGTGGCAACAGCCCATTTCTAAGCCTCATTTCATTAATTTTTTGACAATTGCCAAGTGTTTCTGGCGTACAAACAATTGAGTCGCAATCTTTTCTCACCGGAGCTGGACCAACCTTATTCTCCAATTCATGGGTTGTGATTCTATTATCTGCCCATTCAATAATCGCTTCTCTCCTATCTTCGAAAGATTGCAGTATGGGTGACTTTGAGGCTGACATCTCATCATTTGTCACCCAAACCTCAACACGCTCGGATACCTCTAATGCAGAATTCAAGAGATGCTGGTGACCAATGTGAAATCTATCAAAAGTGCCACCGACCAAGCAGCGTGCCAACCTCTGCATACCCCTGACTGTATTTTGATGATTATTCAATGAATCGCAATGCAAACTGTGCCCCGACCCGTAACAGCCCCTGTCATTGTTTCCTCGGAGGCTTGACCCAGGGTCAGGGCTTTCTGTGCAGACGGTTGGTTGTCTCACTCTCATTCTCTCGTCCAGCGAGGACCCATTACCGACCACATAGTCCATCGGTTTGCATCAGAGGTCATTCTCAATTGAGTCACCCTGGTCTTCGTCGATGGCGCATGACCGCATACATTGGTATCATAGTTCATCAAGCAGCATGCTCTCCCTACGATGTTGCATGTGCGGTCAGATTATCCTAATCACATCTCATTGTTGAAAGCGACGGTGCAGAGCAATGTGTATTTCCATGTTATGATTATCTTTGAGTGGAGGCTTTGGTATTTTTTCTTGGAAAAGCCAACCTGCCATTGGGTGAGTTCTACCTCTTTTTGGCGGCAAATTGTTTTCCACAGACTCTAATCCATCTAAGACATCCAGCAACGAGTCTTTTCCGGGTCCATCCGGCATGTGATGGACAAGTCTAAGTTCGTCTGAATTTATTCTTTTTTTGTAAAGGATAGCCGGCCAAGGTAAATCCAGCATTGACAATGCTGCTCTTCCCATAGTTGAGCCAAGGCATACTAGTAACCATTGCAGTGATTCTTTTTCCCAAAGTGAATGATGAACATCCTCCATTATTGCAAGTATTGAAACACGATCGTTGAGGGTTTTATTCTCAAACAGCATTTTGTGATGTGGACATGCACATACTAATCTTTCAATGTCATTGGATGACCAATTTTCTCTCAAAACCTCCGAAACTCTTAGTGGGTTTTGCAACCAACAATCGATTACTTCTACCTCTTCTCTAATCCAATCCTTACTGAGTAATATCGCAGTTGCTACGGCCGGGTTCTCCACTCTTGTGGATACGGCCATTAACGGATTCTCTCTTATTTTGTCCATAAGTACTGTAAATATTTCATCATCGTATAAAGCCAATTCAGATAGGTCACTATCGTCAAATTGAGTGATATCTGCTAATCTTGACCAAATCGGATCTATTTGAGAGCCTACTCGCCTCCATCTTGAAGCATGACTCTTTTTTTCTGTTGCAATCCATGACGCCAGCGGAAATTTCTTTTCGTGCCTGTCCGCCCAAGCATCATTCCCTGTTGCCAATTGACAAGCTTTCCATAGTGCATCATGTTCATTTTCAGCGTTCGTGACCGTTAGTGCATTTCCTCTCGTTACTTCGCTCGGTTTTTGTGGCTTTATCCAATCCCCCGGTACAGTTGATTGGCTGTTGACTGATACCGGAAGATGTAGCCTTCCGGGCATTTGCAGAGTAAACCTTCCAACGTCATCTGATGCAGTTAATACAAAAGGAAGATTTGATGCCTTTGATTCATGGATTAGTAACCCGCATCTACTGTCTCCACTGAATCTCTTGAGCAATTCTATGCTATTTTCCCAGCGCCAATCCAAATTTATGGGGAGGTCACTTATATCCATTGCAAATCTAAGTACGGCCTCAGCTGCTCTCATAGAGATTGAACTTGTGTCAATGAAACCAGAGAAGGTATCATTCCACTCCCTCCCAGGAAAATCACTGATCAATTTTCGCGTTAATGCATTAGATGAGAAATTATCTAAATCCGAAATTAATCGACTATATTTTTCGTCAATTGAGTTCAAATTAAGCCTTGGGTGAATAATTTGTAACCAGTGCCTTAGAACCTGTCTAGGTAGTGGTGTCTTTGGTTTTGAAAGCAGGTCAGATTCTGCAATTGTAAGAGAGCCAGGGGCGAGACTTCGCAATACAATTGACCTATCTAATCTCTTTCCCAATTTCGCAAGAATGCCTCCTCTTGGTTTTACTAGTGGACCATTATTTCCAGCTCTACCCAAAACCGTTTCACCGTCTGTAAGAATCTCTGGTAACTTTGGCCAATACCCCGGCGTAAGTTGTCTAAACCAACTGCCAACACTCAACGGCCAAGATTCATGACCTTCGATTACCTTTGCCCTAATTATTCCCATCAACTTCGGTCTTTCCATCCATGCTGACAATGTCATGGGGCTAGCCTCCTCAGGTGGGTTTGATTTTCTCATTGTCTCTAAATCCCACCATATAGTGGACTCATGCCTTTGAACTGCCCAAATCCAAGACTCAGACTCCCCTTGATTTCCGTTGGAACTCTCTAAGGTTCCAATATCATCGTTCATGGGTTGATCGGGCAGTCCTAACAGGGGGCCAAGAGGTTTCGACACGTAACCAAGTAGTAGCATTTGTTTGTCCCTTGCCAAAACAATACCCGCAGCTCCCGGAGGAGGCGGCCAGGTTACAAGCTCCTTTAATCGGCTAAGTGCATCACTCTCTAAACGATTGATTCCCGAGGATGTTAACCTATATTTTGAACCTCTTTTACTAGTATCGTCACGCACGACGTGCCCTGATTCTCGCAATTTTCTTAGTGCAGATGATACGTGCGGGACTCTTATTTGTAATGCATGTGAAACCTCCGTTACAGTCCCTCCACCATCTGATAACCAATCAAGAATTTTTCTCTGATAAGTCGAACGGATGCGATTACTACGAATCATTGTCACCAAATTGTTGTAGAACGCCAAGGCATATCAATTTTTTCGCTTACATTATACTTACTTGTTACATTTAGTTACGCTTTTCCATTGGAGATTGCAATTCATCTGAGTCAGTTTAACAAATAAACCAGTTTTTGTACCATTATTACGATAGTTGGTGTAACTTTGAACCAAAATTCGTAGCAACGGTTATATGGGCTGCATAGGTCCTTGACTTTAACGGCAACCATTTGAGCTAAACCGGGGCCGATAAAAGAGGAGGAGAACAGAAAATGAAGACAGTAAGAATACGTGAAAAAATCAAAAAATTCCTAGGTGATAGGCCTCGCAACACCGCAGAAATTCTCGAGCATATCAATAGCACTATGCGACATGGCACCACCAGTCAGCAACTAGGAAATGTTCTCTCTAAAGACAAAGACATCGTTAAGGTAGGTTACATAAAAAGATCGGGAATCTTATCTGGTGGTTATGACATTTGTGAATGGGCTACAAGAAATTGGGTTTCAGATCACTGTCCAGGTTGGCAAGAAGGTCAGCCAATTATTATCGACGCAGAAGGAAACGTTCAAACCAGTGAGTTAATTCGTCGAAATTGATTATAATGTATAAAATTACAAAGATTACCGATGCAACGGTTTGTATGTTTTGTGGCGGCTTAGTTGTAGGTTGCCTTTGCACAGAATGCGGAATAGTACAATGATTACTGTCCATTGTATATTTTGAGAGCTTTCTCTAATCCTGCACCGTCACATATCACGGCTTTACATGCAGCAGTCATTCTTACGGCGTCTTCGATTCCTTTCTGATGAATATTCCTTCCAGTAGCAGCACCTCTACATCCCGAGATTTCCATCTGTTCAACTAGTCGCCCTAGGAATTCTTCAGGTGGCAATGAACCACCCCCGGAACAAATTATTCCACAACGGCCTGCTGCCTCAGCAGCGATTGCTAAACTCTCTGATTGAGTCATTCCCTCATATGCTCGTGGATAATTGACCTTTGCAAAATCTGCACCAATACAAGCTGCTACTCCAGCCGCTCCAGATATTAATTGGGGATCCTTTTCATCGGTTACCGCTTTTCCACGAGGATACATCCATACAACAGAAATCATACCCATTTCATGCGCCTGCCTGATGAATGTAGTAGCTTCTGTTAGCATTTCATGTTCGTATTCAGAACCAATGTAGATCGTATAACCTATACCCACTACATTAATTCCATTGTGTAGAAGCGAAGAGACATCATCCATGTCCCACATCGCTTGGGAAACCGGATCTCTCTGCGAAGTTTTTACCATATGTGATTTTGAATTCAATTTTACTAGGTATGGAAGATCAGGATAGTCTCTCGCATAGTGAGAGATCAGTCCGAGTTGACCAGCCATAACTCCTAATGTCCCCTGTTTGTGAGCAATAGATCCAATTTCAAACAAGTGCTTTGGATCGTTAGATGTAAGTGGAATATTCTTTCCACCGTCGTAGAAATCATCGTTCAAATGCTCTATTTTCTGGTCACAGGCAAACAAATTCATTTTCCCAGTACCGCAAGTTGCTGCATCCATGTTGTCGATGTATGTCTCAATTAACTCGTCAGGAACATCTGCCGGAACGTTATACTTTGACGCCATTAACCGGCCCCAAATTATTCAAGGACTTGAAAACATCGTTGCGTTTCAGGACATTTTTACAAAACAGTCATTGACCCTCAAAATTAGGTACTCTCTTTTCTACATATGCTGCAATACCTTCTTTGGCGTCATTACTACCGAAAAGAGCCGCCTGTAATTCACGTTCGAGTGCTAGGTGATACTCGAATGGAATCTCCGGTCCAGTTTGACAAGAACGTTTGATGTTTCCGACTGCTTTAGTAGCCTTGTTTGGTAAGGTAAACTGGCTAGCCCAGTCTAAAACATCGCGCCGGAAATCATCAGCATCTCCTTCCCACAGATGGTTTATCAGGTTGCAATCTAGTGCGTCCTCGAAAGACATTAATTCACCAGTCACCATCATCTCAAGTGCTTTTGCTTTTCCGATTAACCTGGTCAGACGAGCTGTACCCCCAGTTCCCGCTAGAACACCTAAATTTATTTCTGGCAAACCAACCTTTCCTGCATTTTTCCTTGCAATCCTTATATCAGCAGCCATAGCTATCTCAAGTCCTCCACCAACGGCATGCCCGTTTATTGCACAGATCACTAATTTCGTTGTCTGTTCAAAACGTGATAGCGTTTCGTTGGCGTGTAGACAGAAATTATACTTGAAGCCAGGAGAAACGCTATTTAACATTCGAATTGAAGCTCCGGCTGAAAAGAATTTTGATCCCTGACCTGTTATGACAATAACAGTAACATCATCATCAAATCTAGCCTTGATTATTGCAGTGTCAATGTCACGCATCATTTCGTGTGTGTATGTGTTAGGTCCCATAGCATCTCCTTGTAAAGGTTCACCCGCTGAATCGGATGCCAACTCAATAACTGCAATACCATTGTCTGTTGTTCCATAGTTAACAAGGCGGTTTGGCATAGGTTCCAGTTCAAGTCCGTATAAGTCGCTCATAAACTAGCCTAACAGGGTGTGCTTAATGAGTCAATCGCTACTCTCGCTAAATGATGTTCTTCCACCAGAACGCCTTATCTTATTCCATCTATTTCCAACTTCAATTGCGGAAGATGATTGCTCCCAATTATCCCTTTTCTTTGCTTTACGAAATGGTAGCCTTCTAACCCCTCGACCCATAGCCTTAGCATCTTTTCTGAGCATGAAAGGGCTAACGATTCGATATAGAGTAGACTTGAATATATTTGGTCTGAATAATTTCCCAATCCAAATTAACCCGTCACCGGTCTTTGATTGATGTTTCATCCACGCCTTACACATTCTCTTGAACGTTCTATCTCCAACTCTGTTCATCAAGAAACGATTAGTTACCGAGGTTTTTACGTAAGGCATCAATTGTTTTCTTACCTCTTTTTCATAATTGCATTTACCTAGAATATCTTGAGCGGCTAAATACCCAGACCAAACCGCCATACGCATGCCAAAACCCCACATGAAATCTTGAAGACCACCCGATTCTCCAACATAATATCTACCGTCTTGAAAATAATTTTTGTTAATAGTGAAATCGCCTTTGCCTCCAACTCTTTTGACAGGCTCCATGTCTATGTCAGGATAGTGTTTTTGATACCAAGCAATTGTTTCATTAAGAAATCTTTCACTACCTTTTTGCTTTCTCCACAGGCAAGTGCAAATTAAGCCAATTCCGTCTATAATTATCAAGTAAGAATAAGCGCCGGGTGCTAATTTATCATTTAGCTGAAATGCTATGTGATTAGGATGCTGGGTCTTAAAAATTTCACCATATGCAACCGCACTTGTTCCTTTTGGACCACATGCAATTATCTGACAATCAGTCTCTTTGACTCTGCTTTTGTAATGCAATGTAGCACCTGCTTTTATGGCCATGCGCTTGAAACCTTGGTCAATTGTATGGTCTGAAGTTCCCCTTTCAACAATCCTGTAAGCAATCTTAGGAGTGTATGTTTTAGAAATCTCATCATCGGGGTGAATTAGGTCTACTTCACTAAATTCCGTCGCCTTGAATTCATTTGGATCATAACCCCACTGCTTTAATTGTTCAAAAAAATCAGAATCCATCGACCAATTCTCCAAAGCCTGGAAATCGCCATCAAACCTCTGTCCAGAATCTTCTCTTATGTCATGTACATGAACTTCAATTCCTGCATTAGCCAATGTCGTTGCAGCAGCTAAGCCAGACAAACCCGCACCCATGATGTGGACTGGTTGTGACTCCGCCATGTATGTGAGATGAATAAGGATGGTTTCAAAGATGCGGCTCCTTTGGGTAATACATGGTCGCAGACATCTTCATACAAGATGCTCCTGTGAAGTTAGATGTAAACACATTGCGTGACAACTTGAATACTGAAGGGTGCGGCGCAATTGTTTCTTTTGTTGGAATAACAAGGGAAATGGACGAGGGAGAAGAAGTATTGGCGCTTGAGTTTGATTCATGGCAAGAGAAACTAGGTGAGACATTGAGAAAGATTGCCGAAAATGCAAAAACAAAATTTCAGATAAAATCTATCGCTATGTCACACAGAACAGGGAGAGTTGGCCCACAAGAAAACATCGTTGCAATATTTGTTGCAAGTCCGCACAGAAAAGACGCCTTCGAAAGTTGTTCTTGGTTAATTGACGAATTGAAGCGACAGGCTCCGCTGTGGAAGAAGGAGATTAAACCAAGTGGTTCTACATGGAAAGCTGGATTGGGGTGATAAAATTGGATAAAATTGAAGGAATTGTAAACATTACAAAAAAACCCGTAGTTGAACGAAGGGCTGTCGCAACCGGTGTAGTTAATCTTTCAACCGATTCAAAACAGGCCATAGAAAACCGTAGAGTTAGAAAAGGCGACGTCATTGAAGCATCAACAATTGCTGCTATACAGGCTGTAAAAGATACACCTAGGATAATTCCTCATTGCCACCCCATTCCTCTTGAGGGTTGCGAGGTTTCTTGGGGGTGGGAAAACCTCGCTTTGCGATGTACGGTAGAGGTAGTAGCCAATTACAAAACAGGTATAGAAATGGAAGCCATAACTGGTGTTGTGGGGGGATTACTTTGTGTCCTAGATATGGTAAAGTATCTAGAAAAAGATGAAAATGGTCAGTATCAAAACACGAGTATAACAGAATTGAAAATTCTTGAAAAGTATAAGTCTAACTGACCCGCTTCATTGATGGAGTAGTTTATTCTGGCTTGAGATATGAGGAGCACGCTTGACCTTGCTGAGTATTTCTTGGAAGCGGTAGATAACGCAGCAATCGCCAGTGCTCGCTGGCGAGGGAAGGGTGAAAAAGACGCTGCCGACGCAGCAGCTGTTGAAGCTATGAGAAAGACATTTGACAAGGTTCCTTTTGATGGAAGAGTTGCTATTGGAGAAGGGGAAAGAGACAATGCCCCAATGTTATACATTGGAGAAAAGCTGGGAAGAGATATAGGCGTTGAAGGAGCTATTGAAATAGACATTGCAGTGGACCCACTCGAATGTACAAACAACTGTGCGGACAACAACCCAAACTCAATCGCTGTTCTTGCAGCAGCCCCTCGCGGAGCATTACTACACGCACCTGATTGCTACATGGACAAAATAGCTGCTGGGCCAGAATTATCTGGTAATGTTAGTCTTGATGGAGGTGTAGCATACAATATTGAACAAGCCTCACAGGTGCTCGACAAACCTATTTCAGAAGTCAAGATAGTTGCTCTTAACAGAGAAAGGCACAACGATCTTTTCAAGCAAATTAATCAGACAGGCGCTCAATTACACCTCATGGAAGATGGTGATATATCCGCTGCGATTTGGGCTGCTAGGGAGAACGGTCCCTACGATATGCTGATGGGTATTGGTGCGGCTCCAGAGGGAGTGATTACCGCCGCTGCAATCCAAGGCATTGGTGGGGTGTTTGAGGGAAGATTAGTGTTCAGGTCTGAAGAAGAAGAAAAGCGAGCTGAAAAAATGGTCGACGATGATTTGGAGAGACTGTGGGATGCGAGGGATCTCTGCAAATCTGATGATGCTATCTTTGTCGCATCGGGGGTGTGCGATGGCTACTTGCCCGGGGTGAAATTTGGAGATGGTAACATTCAAACATTTGCGGAATTAATCGACGTCAAAAATGGGATTATTTCTCGTCACGACCGCACTCATACATTGTGATATTATGGTAAGCTTGCTTAGAATAAAAGTTCGCCTTCCTGAAGGACACTGGTCTGGAGACGTTTCTCGCCTGAGACCTGAAGCTATTCTCAGGATAGAGGAAACAATGCCATTGAGTAAAGGTAGAGGAACTGCAAAATTGTCCTCATCTATCGATTTAGCAAACGAGCTTGCTTCACATCTAGGAATTGAAGAAGTAAGAGACCTTGGCGTAAATAGGTATGAGGTAGACATAGCTCCAAAAGGAGGGGGTTACATAAAGCCAATCAGGGACACTGGTGTGATTCCACAATCTCCATTCGAAGTCAGGGATGGATGGGTTGACTGGACGATTGAATGTGTTGCACAGAAAGCATTCCAATTAGTTCAGAATTTGAAAGATAGCGATATCCCATATCAAGTTGTATCAACAAAGTCAACCAATTCTAGAATGCTGACTTCAAGGCAGAGGACAATTTTTGATGCAGCCATGAATGAGGGGTATTGGGAGAGTCCAAGGAGAATAACACTAACAAAGTTAGCAGAGCTGTTGGGAGTGAGTAAATCTACGCTTTCCGTTCAACTGCACAAGATAGAGGGTGTCGTATTGAATTCATACGCAGATAATGTAAGGCGAAATTCGCCATAATTTGCCATATACGAACATGTTCGCAAATCTCTGAATAATAATTGTTATCTCGGGGGAGCATGGCTGAATTACCAAAGACCTGGGAAGACTGGGTAAATAACTTCAACGAGTGGCAAGATAGAGTTGGATTCAATAGAGAATGGTTAGGAGATTTCGACCTCTCTATATTGTTCGACTGGGACAGAGCAGGAGACATAATCGAATTTGGCGATTATGCTGGAAGGAAAAAATGGGAAAGGGCGCTTCAAGTCCCTCATCAGAACATCCGTGACGCACTGATCTCGATGATTACAGTTCAAGGGGACACAGAATTCGCTTCTGTCGAACAACAAAGGCATCTCCTTGCTACTGCTCCAACAGATTTCGACAGATATTCTGCTGCTAGAATTATGGCAGAAGAGCAGAGACACGGTTGGCAAATGGCTTACTTGCTAATGACATACTTCGGACAGCAAGGACGTCGTGAGGCTCAGAAACTACTCGAAAGAAATGCACAAGAGGGAGACAGACTCCTCGGCGCATTCAACCGACCAATGACGCACTGGCTAGATTTCTTCTGCTACACCATGTTCGTGGACAGAGATGGCAAATTCCAGCTAGGTATGCTTTCAACATCGGCATTTAGGCCACTCGCAGCGTCTATGGGCCCAATGCTCAAGGAAGAGGCTTTCCATTTGGGAACTGGATCAAGCGGATTGAGAAGAATAATCAAAGCAGGAGTCATTCCATTTGACATGCTCCAACGCTACATAAACAAGTGGGTTGCAACTGCACACGACCTGTTTGGGACAGACTCCTCTACATCTGCTCACTGGGCTTATGTCTGGGGAGTTAAGGGACGATGGGATGAAAGAAAGAAGCTCAAGAAGGAAATTGAAGTCGACAAGCAGGTGCTAAATGAAGAAGGCAGGGGCCATTACCACGCTGAAATCGCAAAAGAAGTCGCTAAGTTCAACGCACACATTCCAAAAGATGTTGACTTTACAATGACAATTCCTCACGAGAATTTCCATCGTGATATCGGCGCATTTGGCGGTAAGAACTGCTACACTGATGGAAGACTATTCGAAGGAACCGAAGAAGAGTATCAAGAATACCTGCTTACTGTTTTACCAACTGCTGAAGACGAAGAAGCACTTGTAGAACTGATGAAGCAACAGTGGATCGAGGACAAACCAATGTCCGCAGGTCAAATCGCTAGCGGTATCGGCGCAACTGCATGAGGTGATTGTTAATGCTTCCAGTATCCCTTTATGGGGCTAGTGGGACTGAGTTAGACAATTTCTTCTCAGTGCTGCCAACCCTTGTTGAAAACGCATATGACGACAGACCATATCAAGAAACATTGTTCGCAATAACCGGAAACGACGCAATTAGACACATTACGATTGCAGATAGTTGGGATCATCAGACTCCGTTTGACTGGCCTGAAGACCTACTAATGGAAGTAGGAATGGCAGTCCAGACAATCAAGTATCCTGATGTTGGTTTGCTTGAACACCTCATGACTCTGGATAATGTAGACTGCAGAAGACTTTCCATATGGATGCATTTTGAAACAAATGTATACCCAATATACACCAAAGAAGCATGCCGAGGATTAGACAAACTCGGTCTACCAACACCCTACGATCCAAATGACATTGCAACCTATGGCTTGTATGTCCAAAGAATCGAGGGATTAAAACTCCATGCTCCTGCTGAGGGAATGCCAGAAATCGGTCTACCTAGGGCCCGAATTCTGCAGCTCGGCTTGGAGCGGTATTGATGAAAAATACTGCAACACACGCAAAACTGCTCATTGTTGCAATGGTTTGGGGACTCGGATGGGTCGCTGGAAGAGTAGTATCCAATGAGGAAACTGGTATACCTCCCTTTGCAGCAGGATGGGCTAGATATGTCTTGGCAGTTTTCTGTTTCTTGGTATTCATAAAAATAACCAACCAGTGGATTTTGCCAAATAGAAATCAATGGAAAATCATATTCGTCATTGGCTTTTTGTCTACTTTTTTGTATCAAGCGTTTTTCATGTATGGAATGAGATACACCGCAGCCGGCGATGCATCACTAATGATAACATTCAATCCACTTTTTACTGCTTTACTCGCCATTCCATTTTTGGGCGAGAGATTTGACAAACGCTTAGGTCTTGGGTTAATTTTAGCAATGACCGGTGTGGGTATAATCGCCTTTTATTCGCCCAACGAAAATATCCCAATTGACGAAAGATTGCTCGGAGATACACTGATCGCATTGTCTGCACTAGCTTGGGCCTGTAATACAATTTTGATGAAGAAAGTGATGACTGGAGAGGACCCAATGTCTCCACTACATCTAACTGTGTGGTCTAGTGTTGCAGGCCTGTTAATACAAACCCCCGCAACTATTTGGGAATATACAAAGTTAGGATTACCTGTTAACGCTTCTCCTGATGCATGGTTGTGGCTAGTATTCCTTTCGCTATTCTCGACCGTTCTCAGTTATGTTTGGTTTGCTGATGGGGTCAAGAAAATTGGTGCTGGAAGAACCGCTTTCTACGTTTATCTGGTACCAATATTCGGTATATTGAGCGGAGTTATACTACTAGACGAAAAATTGGGACTATCCTTAATCGCATCTTTCACCCTCATAGTAGGTGGAGTTTACCTTGTGCAATCTAAGGAACCGTCATCAACCTAAATTGTGTCCGCTTCTAATATGGGAATCAAAACTGTCGCTGTCATCGGCGCTGGAACAATGGGTGCTGGAATAGCACAAGTCTGTGCTCAAGCAGGTTGGAAAACCAACCTCTATGATGCATTTCCAGAGGGTCTAGAGAAAGGCATAGC
>DAZU01000051.1:5095-9895 GCA_002507425.1 Euryarchaeota archaeon UBA53 | reverse complement strand
CTCTTGAAGCTCAGAGATTTACTAGTGATGAATGCCTAGAGAGAGTCCATCAATTGAGAAAAGACTCTTGTGCAATATTGGTAGGTGCAAATACGGTAATACGCGATGATCCACAACTAACAGTAAGATTGGTACAAACAGATAGGCAACCTCTTCGTGTGATTATAGATCCAAATAATCGAGTTTCACCATCTGCGAAATTATTGAATGACGGCAACCCAGTTCAGCATTTAACCGAAAATTTCAGAGGTTTACCAGCTCTTCTGGATATGCTAGGAGATATGGAAATTCAAAGGCTAGTCATTGAAGGAGGACCTACTACTATCAATTATTTCTTGGAGGATGGACTAGTTGATGAGTTCATACACGTTATTTCGGAAGTCAATCACGTTAAACCAGTGCCTTCAAATTTTGATCTTTCATCTTTTTCAAAGGTTGAAACATCGAACTGGGGCATAGAAAAAGTAAAAATTTACACTAAGTGATTGTATGAAAAATCAGGATGTTACAGCTGTTATTGCTTTACGAGGATGGCATCCAGCAATCTCTCACACTGAAGCAGTATACATGTTTCCTGAGGCCTCTGTTAAACGCACAGAGGCAAGGAGATTACTAGTTTTGCAAGGTAATTGTGACTGGTCGCGTGCTAATCTCATGTCAGGCTCTGAGTGCGTTTTAGAAGCAGGAGGTATCGAAAAGTGGCAATCAATAGATGCTCTACTGAATAATATTCAAGCTATTAATGTCCAAAATATGGCAGTAGAGTGCTGGAGGCATGAGGGTAAGCTTCCTGTAAAGACTAAGGAAATAGAAAAACGTGTGGGGGAGTTATTTCACAATGCTGGGTCAACTTTCAATCTCAATAATCCCGAGAAGAGGTTTGGTGTAATTCTCGACAATTCTGCTGGCCTAGTTGCTTGGGGGTGGATGACTGGACAGGGACCGGGAAAACATGGTTGGTCTGCCATGCGGGCTAACAAGAGGCCGTTTTTCCGTCCAGTGAGCATCGAACCCAGGCTTGCAAGAGCAGCAGTAAATATTGCAAGCGGCATTACAAACGGCTGTATTCTTGATCCAATGTGCGGTACTGGAGGAATCGTAATTGAGGCAGCACTAAGCAATAGAGAGGCACTTGCTATTGATTTTGACCCAGTTATGGTAGAGGGGACGAAAGAGAATCTTGCTTGGGCAGGGGTAGCAGCGACTGTCTTGCGAGGAGATTCTACGAATTGCATTATTCCAAACAATGTCAAAGCGGTAGTAGTTGACCCTCCTTATGGGCGTAATTCTATGGGTCAGAAAGGGCTTCTAGAGGACACAATTACGAATATAGTTAGGCAAGTTGGAGAGTGTAGATTTGTGATAATTTTACCAACAGAGGCCGTTGGAACCAATTTAGATGAGCCAGTCAAAACAGAGTTTTCTCACCCATTGCTGACCGCTATTCAGGCATTTGAGATACCCGTACACAAGTCGTTGGGAAGATTGATGATTATTGCTGAGGCAATAAACAAGTGAACTAAATTTACTGTTTGCAAATTAATTGTAATAATTTACAAACAACCACTTAAAGGGTTAAATTAAATTATACTTATTACTAGACAATATTGGTGACCACTATGAGTGAAAATGGAGACAGCAGCCGAAAAATCCCCGTAACAGTTCTGACAGGGTTCCTTGGATCAGGAAAAACAACCCTACTAAATCACATATTATCAAGTATGGAACACAAAATGAAATTCGCTGTAATCGAAAACGAATTTGGCGATATTGGTATTGATGAGAATATCCTTGTTGAGACCTCCGAGGAGAGTATTATTGAGGTGATGAATGGGTGTATCTGTTGCACGGTTAGAGGCGATTTGACAGACGTTTTGGATCGAATGTATGACCGAGTAAAAGATTTTGACGGCGTAATCATCGAAACAACAGGTCTTGCGGACCCCGCACCAGTGGCTCAGACCTTTTTCGTTGATGATAAAGTAACACAGCGTTACACTCTTGACGGTATAATCACAGTTGTCGATGCAAAACATATTATTCAGCACTTAGATGATGAGAAACCAGAGGATATAGAAAACGAATCAGTAGAACAATTAGCGTTTGCAGACCGAGTATTATTGAACAAAATCGACCTAGTCACTGAAGACGAGATTACAGAAGTAGAATCTCGAATAAAAGGAATAAACGGATTTGCTCCGATTTACAAAACACAAAATAGTATAATTGACCCAAGAGATCTGATTAACATAGGCTCCTTTGATTTAGAAAGAACTCTTGAAATGGATCCTGAATTCCTAGATACAGATGCTGAGCATGAGCACGACCAGCGAGTAACATCAACAAGCGCAAAATTTGAAGGCGAACTCAATGTAAACAAACTGGAGCGATGGATTGGCACTATCATGCGAGACAAAGGTGAAGATCTCTTTAGATACAAGGGTGTATTAGCTGTTAAGGGAATGGACAAAAAATTCGTATTCCAAGGAGTTCACATGTTATTTGGCGGCGACTTCAGTGAAGACATAGGATTGTGGAAAGAGGGCGAAAAGAGAGAGTGCAGATTCGTCTTTATAGGGCGTGATATTGACCACGAAGAACTTCAAAACGGCCTTATGGATTGCAAGGCAGAAGAGCTTCGGTTTGATGTCGGAGATACAATATATGCAAATATTGGCGGATTTGCAAAAGGTAAAATCCTCAAGTGCTGGGATGAAGGCAATCCTTACAGAGTTGAGATTCAGAACGACGAGAAAACGAATGTCTGGGTCCCAATAGATAGTGACCAGTTTGTTAAATCCAATATCTAAAGTTCGTCAATCCAAATATTTCAATACTGAAAGTTTGTGATTCTCAAACTCTACTGCGAAGCAGCACTAGTAGCATAAACGTCATGTTTACAAATAGAATTAATTCTGGTAAGTATACAAGATTATCAGTGAGCGATAATGCAAGTATGATCCATGATTGCATACCAAATCCAAGAATTGAGGAAACAGTTAACTCGAATTTCAGATTCTTGGACCCTTTCCCAGCCAAAAACTCGATTATCTTATCTTGCCAACTAAAGAAGATCAAGTAAATAGTGTGAAAAAAGTTGACATTTGTTTGGTTTTCCCACGGATATGCTTCAGGTTTCATCCTTTCATCCACTCTACTTGTCGTATCCCCAGAGCCTAATTCCCTCATCAGTATAGAGTAATGATTGAATAATGAATATTGGAATAAGGTGGCTAAAATTAGAGTCAGGACTAGTGTGTAGTTCCAATCGAGTAGTATTCCAAAAGAACACATTACTGCAATTAAACCGATTGTGTCTGCAACGGTATCCCAATATCTGCCCACGTGTGAAGGCCTTTCCCGTATTCTAGCTAACTCCCCATCAACAGCATCAATAACCCCTTTCACAACAAGTAAAGAACACGCAATGATTGTGTATTCTTGCGTGATTAACCATGCACAGAATATTGTCAGGAACAGGTGAATGTTGGTAACCTGAATCACAGATATTGGTTTTTCTTTGAGAAATCTCGCAGCAACACGAGCAAATGGTCTTCCCCACTCAGACAAATCTAGTACGCGTTTATCGCCATACTTACCCAATCCCACAGATACGCCCGTGAAATCCTAAAGTTCCTCATTGATAGTGTATACTCAATTTAGGCCAAAAAACATAGCACCAATTTAGAAGTCTAAATCGTCAAGTAACGATTCATCTATCACTGGATTTTGGTTATCAGCGGTTGGGTTTTCCTCCTGTTTGTCCTTGTCGCGAATCAGTTTGTATGCCTCAAATTCCGCATCTGAGATTTCTCCGTCACCGTCGAAGTCAATTCTTTCAAGAAGGGTTTTAGATTCTGATACTTCATCTATCTCCTTTTTCAATTTCTTGATTTTACGCGAGGATAATTTCATTTTCACTAAGATAAGCAGAATTAGCACTCCAGCAATCTGCAATATCAATTCTGAATTTATTCCTTTCTCATCCATGAATTCAATCCAAGACTTCGTTTCAGAATCGGTAGTGTTAGCTTCCTCCTGCTTAGTCTCATCACCATTTTCATCTTCTTCAGGTATCGATTCCTCGGGTTCGCTTCTATTCGAGTCGGCAGGGAATGCATCAGCATTATTCCCCACTCCGTCTCCATCAGAGTCAATCCATTCACTACTGTCTTGAGGGAACGCATCAATAGCATCGTCATATCCATCTCCGTCAGAATCAACTAGCAGGTCACAAGAATCAGGAATGCCATCTTCATCGACATCAATCGTATCATTCCCCTCTGGACATATATCCGAGTTATCGCCTACACCATCTCCATCAGAATCTGAAGTTTCGTTAGCATCGTTAGGGAAAACATCTCCATTATCTCCTATTCCATCCATGTCAGAATCTACGCTTTCATTCGAGTCATCTGGGAATAAATCGGAATTATCTCCAACACCATCTCCGTCGGTATCATTAGTTTCATTAGCATCATTAGGGAATACATCAGCGTTGTTGCCAACTCCATCATCATCGCTGTCTTCCCATTCATTGGGATCCTGTGGAAAAGCATCTACGTCATCTGACACGTTGTCTCCGTCAAAGTCTAGATCTTGATTATCTCCAACACCATCTCCATCGAAATCCGAGGTTTCATTGGCATCATTCGGGAAAGCATCGCCGTTATCTCCAACACCATCTCCATCGAAATCCGAGGTTTCATTGGCATCATTCGGGAAAGCATCACCGTTATCTCCAACACCATCTCCGTCAGAATCCGAGGTTTCATTGGCATCATTCGGGAAAGCATCACC
>DAZU01000051.1:0-4714 GCA_002507425.1 Euryarchaeota archaeon UBA53 | reverse complement strand
AGGGAACTCGTCAGCATTATCTCCTATTCCATCTGAGTCGCTATCAGTGTCTTCGGTTGGGTCTGTATCAAAATCATCGTTCTCATTCAGAACACCATCACCATCTATGTCTGGGTCTTCTGAATCTTGACATCCATCAGAATCCAAGTCATTACCAACGCCAGTCATTCCTTGTGGACAACCGTCAACTTCGTCAGCGAAGCCGTCGTTATCATCATCCTCGTCCTCAGAATCTTTACACCCGTCACCGTCAAAGTCAGCACCAGGGCCAATTATTCCAAACTGGCAATCGTCCAATAAATCGATTATTCCATCATTGTCATCATCGTTATCGGCGTTGTCTCCCGAACCGTCACCGTCATAGTCAGTGGTCTCTGATGGATTAGATGGGAAACGGTCTTCATAATCTGGAATTCCGTCTCCATCAGAATCGAATGTAGGATAATAATTGTCTGTGTAATACATTATGCTTCCAAAATTTGTATTTTGCTTATCGAAAAATGCCATGTTAATACTATCATTAGAGTCTAATTTCATGCTGAGGAATCTCCCCCAATTGGTGGGAGAGAAATAATGGTCAGTATGCATCATACCCGAGTCTCTTAGAACGATTTCACCAGAATCAGTATCTAGGCAACCAAAGCTTACATCACGCCTATTTGTAACAATTTTGTGGTTATCAGCGTATGAAAAACAGGGATTCTCTGAACTATCAAGTTCTAATTGGGTATATCCAACGAAGCTATTTTCATGCGATATTGATAGATTCCAGCCGTCCCATGATGTACCGTTTTTCTTTAGGTATCCTATTTCTTTTTGAATATTGTAATCGAATGTGATATGCGGTTCTCCGTATTGGTCAACTTCAATGTCACAATATCGCCCTCTGTTTTGGGATGTGTTTATGTCTAAATCATCGCTCAAAACGTTGGTTTCCTTCACCCAAGATGATCCGCTATATGTTGCATAACCTAACTGATGTAGATTTTGGTCATAATAGCAGAGATGAGGTACATCTGCGGCACTCAAGGACAATTGTAGGCCTTTTTTATCTCCTCCAACCTGTGCGCCTACATTCTCAGTGTGCCAACTGGAACCATCGTACATGGCGTATCTTAGCGTATTTCCGTTTACTTTAGAGTATGCAATTTGTGGATTGTCCGTGGAATCAATCTTTATTGCAGAAAACCATCCTAATTTCGATCCAGAGTCGATTGTGTGGTTATGCCAACCTGTACTGTTCTTGAATGCATACTTGATGCTATTAACTCCATCTCCTGAATAGTAGGAGATATGAGGCTGGTCTTGACTATCCAAATCGATCGACAACCAACTACCCGCAGTATCGCCAAGATTAGTATCAACGGTTTCGATTATCCAGACATTGTAGCCGGAATTTTCAGTAGCTGTTACATTTAGAGTAGCGTATGAAATCTTCTTAACATTATCAGTTAAATTCTGGTAGACCACGTGGGGCACATCTTGGCTATCCAAGGCCAATCCTATGCCTCCCCATGCTTGATTAAATGTGATGTTTTGAGCAACTCGATCTACATTAGCACCTGAGTGTGATAGGTATCTCAAATCCTGATCTGATAAATCATAATAAGAGAAATGAGCTCTATTTTGCGTATCAATATCTATTGAGATATATTCTCCCTCTTCATCGATTTCTGAAAGATCCCATGATTGATTTTTGTGAGCGTATTTGATTACTCCACCATTATCTCTGTCGACATAAGCGATATGTGGTAAATCATTGGAATCAATTGCAATAGCGCAATACTCTCCGACTCTTCCTTCAGAGTCTACTGGTTCAGTTGTCCAATTTCCACCGTCAAAACTAGTATACATTAAATTCTGGAATTGCATATTGTAGTGAGCAATGTGAGCAATGTCATTTGAATCTAGAGCTAAACTAGCATGTACGCCTACGTTGTTAGTTGAATAAGCAGCCAACTTAACCCACATCGAGCCGTCGTTGAACATATACATTAGATCGCCTGCAGTTGCATTGTAGTAAGCGATATGTGGCCAATTTCCAGAATCCAATTGTAGAGAAACGTATTCGCCAACATTGTCTACTCCTCCCCAATTTCCATCCAGAGTCATGTTTATCCAAGAACTACCATTGTAGTATGCATATTTTAGGTTGGTATTGGTCTCATCTCTGTAAGCTATATGCGGGTTCACATTTGTACTAACATCAATTGAAGCGAATTTCCCGACATCTCCGTTCGAGTCAACAGTGATGTTTGTCCAATTATAGCCATCATAATGGGCATACTTCAAATCCCCATTTGTGGTATCGTAATATGCAATATGTGGATTATCGAATCTATCTAAGACAAGAGAGGCATGTTCTCCAACATCCCCAGTCGAATCTACAGTTGTTGTATTCCAATTCCATCCATCATATTTTGTGTAGATCAAATTTCCATTATCAGCATCGTAATATGTAATATGGGGGTTATTTAGCGAATCAACTTTAATCGAGGCATATTTTCCTACATCACCTGTTTCTGCGATGTTTTTTGGCATATTTCCATTTGGAGAATGGGCTTTTTGTGTAGACTCAGCAAGTTCTCCAGAATACACCAAAGCACTCGCCGAGGTTATCAAGATAACAACCACTATGAACGCCTTAATACGCATGCCTTTCGCCCTTGCGAGGGTTCTCATGGATATAATACACAATGCTGAGGGGGATTAGGAACATAACGTTCGCAAAAATAAGAACACGGGCACCTTTGGTTTGACATGGTTGTATAAGGAGTAGTTTCATAGGGATAGGAAATTTAGAATCAAAATGGAGATGGGAGATTGGCTTTGTTGAATATTTGGTCACTAGGTCATTTTGTTCAATGGGCTTTCATAGGACGCTATATCACTCGCAATTGGTGGCTATTTCTTCTTCTTTCAATTGGATGGGAAATACTAGAATTGTATATCCCATATGAATTCGCACGAGAGACTTGGGACAACAAAATTTCAGACGTAATTGTCAATATAATTGGATTTGGACTAGGCCTCAGAATACGTTACGAAACAGAAAAATTGTGAGCCTATGATTGAGGTTTTGGCATTAATTTTGGATTTGGTTTACTAAGTAATCAGCATGATGCCAAAATTACAACTGTTGAATATGTATAACCGTTAGGATGTTGCAATGATAGTAGACGGGCCTCAGCGAATTGTGTGCCTCACAGAGGAGCCCACAGAAATCCTGTATTTGCTTGGAGAGCAGCATAGAATCGTAGGTATAACAAAATATACTGTTAGGCCGAAAGAGGCAAAGGAAAACCATCCAATTGTTTCTGCCTTTGTAAGCGGCAGTGTCAAAAAAATTTCCGCACTCAATCCTGATTTGATTATCGGATTCAGTGACATTCAAGCAGACTTGGCTGCGAAATTGATACGAGCAAATCAGCAGGTTTTGATATTCAATCAAAGAAGTATAGCAGAAATTCTAGAGGTCATTATGACTATTGGACGCATTGTTTCAGCAGAAGAAAAGGCGCAGGAATTGGTAAATCAGTATCAACAATCCATTGATAGTGCAATACAGCGGGTAAGCCTGTTGAAAAATAAGCCAAAGGTGTATTTCGAGGAGTGGGACAAGCCCACATTCTCAGCTATTAGGTGGGTGAGTGAATTGATTGAAATCGCGGGTGGAGAGGATGTATTCTCTCACAAATCGCACGGCAAGCTTGCGAAGGAAAGGGAGATAAAATGGGATGATGTTATTGATATGAATCCAGACATTATACTCGCATCATGGTGTGGTAAGCCAGTCGACATAGAGTCAATAAAAAATAGACCAGGTTGGTCTGAAATCAATGCAGTCAAAAACGACAGAATTCATGAAATTGATCCAAGTATTATCCTTCAACCAGGTCCTGCAAGTTTGACTGAAGGGCTAGAGGTTCTTACCTCATTAATTTGCTCTGATTAGAATAATTCAAAAAAACAAATTGTCTTAGAGTATAATCCTACCATTACGGCTGTGAACAGTGTAAGTGTAGACAATTTTGAGCGGATGCCAATATGGTATCACCCAATCTACACAGAAGGAATTCACCCTGATGCCCGCTTTCCTCGAGAGAGATATGCAAGACTAGTAGATAGGATTCTAAAATCGCCAAAATCCGAGTTGATTGAAGTTCTTGAACCAAAAGAAGCAAGCCGTGAAGATCTATTGTTAGCACATGATGAGGAGTATGTAGACCAATTTTTGCAAGGAGAGTTGGACGATAAAAAAATTCGCAGAATAGGCTTGACGCCTTGGACTCCAGCAATAATTCCCAGAACTCTGAGATTGATGGGCGGATCCGTTGAGGCAATGGCTCATGTGGCAAAGACGGGAGGATTAGCGGCAAATATGGCGGGTGGCACACATCATGCACATCGTGACTTTGGTTCCGGTTATTGTATCTTCAACGATTTGGCAGTATGTGCTTATCTTGCTATTGAGAAGTACAATTTTCAAAAGGTTGCGATTTTAGATTTAGATGTTCATCAAGGAGATGGCACAGCATCTATCTTTGAGAATGATGAGAGAGTTCTGACAATTTCAGTACACTGCTCGAAAAATTTCCCGTTTCGTAAATCTAAAAGTGATTATGATCTTGAGATAATTCCGGATTTAGGAGATAAGGAATATCTCAAAACCGTTGAAGAGGCACTTCAAATATGCAGCAACTTCAACCCAGAT
>DAZU01000016.1:15477-20621 GCA_002507425.1 Euryarchaeota archaeon UBA53 | reverse complement strand
TCAAATCTCTCTCTCGGCGCCAATCCTAATATTGAGAAAGGTTTACTGTATTTTCTTGTTTTTAATATTCAATCATTGAATTTTTAAAATAATGCTTAAACTATCAATGTTGAGTGGTTTCTGTTGTCTGTTGCCCGGTTAATTTAATATTAACGAGATTAGGATAGTTCTGAATCATTTATATTCAATCTCTTTCGATTCAGAGGAATAGGAAACATTTCGCTCATCAGTCTTACCTGTTAGAATATTTTCTAAGAAAATGGCAACAGGCATTGGTAGAAAAATCAACAACATTGTAAGGTATGGATGTCTTTTTACCCATGCTTTTCGTTCAGCGTTTATTCGCTCTACCTCTTCCTTAGACTTATTCCTTAACTGTAAATGATTTATTCCAACTTGTAATGTAATAAGAAACAATGAGACTGCGATAAATATTGACTGGCTCTTATCTAGCATCGCTCTCTCCGTTAATCTCCAATTAAGTCATTTACTTAAATCATAAACCGGATTTCCGATTAATTGATAGTTTTCTTTTGATTAGGTTGTGTTATGGGAAATCCTATATTTAGTCCAGATGGCAAGTTTATGTGGACCGGAACTGAGTGGATTCCCTCACCACCTGAGTCAGGAGCAAAACAGCCCTCGAACTTGAATGAGGATTTGCCTAATTCTGATCAGGAAATGTTACCCGCCGAGAAGGACGCTAGTTTGGTAGATCCCGCACATGCCTCAGATGTCGCAGAGACTGTCGACCCCAATTCGAAGCAACCTCTTCCAAAAACAGTTAGTATGCAAGACTCTGTAATCGGCGGTGATGTTGTAACAAATACGACCATCAATAACGATCCAAGTGCAGTGACTGTTGCAGTTATATCCGCGCTTCAACACCTAGGTATGATAAATGTCCCAGTTCATGAAAATGCACCTCCTGCTTCAATCGAGCTGCCAAATAAATTCATCGTTGGAGACCACGTAGAATACTTCAGTCCGACTAACCAAAAATGGTTAAACCGATGTAAAATAATTGATATTAATACAGATGGAACTTACAAAATTGAAGTCCCAAAGTCAAATCTAATTGAAATAAAAAATGGAGTAACAATTGGTGTGAGACCGGGTTGTATTAGACCTGCAATCACCCCATACAAGACGGGTGACAGGGTGTTTGTCAATTGGAAAAATTATGGCCATTACTATGCAGGAAGAATTGCAAAGGAAAATAATGACGATACTTTTCTCGTTCACTTTGATGATGGGGATGTGGAGGATAGTGTGGATTGGAGCCGAATTATGCCCCTAGATGAAACCTCAGATGAAGTTAAGATTTACATTGCCAAAGATAACGAAGCAGAAGAAGAACTAATAGAAGCATTCAAGATATTTGACCCATTAAATACTGGAACCATTTCTGCACAAGAATATCTACGAATACTCACAGAAATCGGAGAAAATCCATTGTCTGCGAATGAGGTCAAGCAAGAATTTTCTGAATTAGGAATTGATTTAGATTCACAGATTGATTACAAGCAATTAGCAAAATATCTAGTTGCATCGGAGGACTCGCATTCTGAAATTGAATCTAAACCTGAGGTAGTGATAAAGGATGCTAAAGTAATAGATGGTATTCTTAATGGCTACTCATACAATCACCCTAGGTTGGGTGAGACTTGGGTCAATACAAGTAAAATACAATCAATATCATACGATGAAAGAGCAACTGCAAGGGTAACAACATTAAATTCGATTTACGTTGTAGGTCCAACAGGATGGATTGAGAGACCAAGCGACCACCCTTTCAACACACCTAATTACAAGCCTGGACAAAATGTCAAAGTGGAGTGGAATGGAACATGGTGGGATGCATTGGTCCGGGAGATAAAAACCGATGATGGATCAAAGAAAAAATATCTCATACATTATGTTGGCTTTGATTCAAGTTGGGATGAATGGATAGATGCTAGCAGAATAAAAAGTTGACAAAAACGCTTTTCGCCTGAGTTTAATATATCAACTGCTATCTGATTTTAGTAGAGCGTTGTAGATTTTCGCTTTTTATTTGGAAATCGGATATTATTAAGCACATAATAATGTTTGGAACACTTACAACCAACTTTGTAAAAATTATTGTAGCCGTTGAATAAATTCAACACCTCCTACGGAGGTGCATGAGACCGAAATTACTCAAAGGGAGAATGCCCACCACCGATTATGGCGGAGGGTGTTGCGATTGAGGTTACACCTCCCAAACTTGACGATTCAAGCACATTCAAACTAAATGACATATCTCTAGAAAAAGAGTTTGGCGACCTTCACCCAATGCTATCAAACGTAGATATACTGAGAAAACAGATGAAGTATCAATTCAAATTGATTAGGACTGAGTGGGGCAAATCTCATATTATTACATTTTTAACAGGTGCTTTCGCCTTTTTGTTAGGGTCAATATCCTCGGACTTGTTTAGTGGAGGCGACCCAAGGACAACAGGACTTGATGGACTGGCTTCTCTCAGTGGATTCATTTTCTTTCAACTAGTGGTCTCAGGAATATTATGGGTTTGGTTCTTTATCCAACTCTCGGTAAATTTTCCAGTAATGCGTGGACATATCATAAACATAATCATAATTTGGTCTTCGATATTCTTGTCGCAAACTGTTTTCCACGTTAATTCTCCAAACTTCCCAATTGGTGCTGGTATTGAAGACGCAGCAGGAGGCGCCATTCTCACCGCTGTGGGATTCTTTTTCGCATACTTCTTCTGGAAAGCCGTCACAGAAACCAGAGATTTACATGTTCAAGAAAGACATGTCCATACAGATGTAAGAGTTATGGAAGAAGCTATGGAAGAACACAGTCTAGTTGCTTGGTCATTTGCAGTCTGCTCTTGGTTATTTGCTATGGTAATTAGCGGTTGGTCTGGAGCGCAATTCATTGCGGATCGTGAAGTCAGCGATTATGGTTTACTGACAATCCACATAATCTCTGGAATTTTTACAATTTACATTCTAATGCATATCCTTTGGTTCCCCCAGAGGTTGTTAGGAGATGGAGTAAAAGTAAGGACTAAAGCGGCGTTTGCTGCTGATGCGGATTTACTTGTGGAAGGAGTTGTATTAGCAGGAGAAGGAGAATGTCCATCTTGTGGAGACAATGTTCCAATAAGCCAGAATGAAAATGGAGAGACAGTTGTTGATTGTGAATTAGAAGATTGTAACAGCAGAGGCGTTTCGGGGACTATCTGTGATGGTTGTGATTTACCTTACCCGAATAGGTATACCTGCAAAAGTTGTGGTATCAATAGCCCCGTAAATGATTACATACCAGACACGGAGGCTTGGTGATGTTTAGCAAGTATCGTAATGATTTCCCGACTCTAAACAGGGAAAAGCCACCGGTCTACCTAGACAATGCATGCATGACACTCCGGCCGTATCCCGTCATTGAAGCGATTAGATCATACTACGAAGATTCACCCGGTTGTGGTGGAAGATCTGTTCACCGTTATTCAGTGACTGTTTCTAGAAAAATGGTAGATTGCCGCAGGAAAATATCAAAATTGTTTAACTCGAACCGATCAGACGAAATAATATTTACAAAAAATGCAACTCACTCACTTAATCAGGTTGCAAAGGGCCTTTCTTGGGAAAAAGGAGACATAATCCTAACCACAGACCGAGAACACAACTCCAACCTAGTTCCTTGGTTACAACTCGAGGAAGAACAAGGGGTTGACCATCGAGTTGTAGAGTCAAATGATGATAATACATTCAATATTGAGGCTTTTGAAGAGGCTTGCGCACTCGCTGGTGACAAATTGAAGATGGTTTCACTTTCGCACGTTGGCAACTTAGATGGTATCGCCGTTCCTGTCAAGGAAGCAACTAAAATTGCCAAAGATCACGGTGCTCTGGTTTGCATTGATGGCGCCCAATCAACACCCCACATGAAGGTAGATGTTCAGGACTTAGGCATAGATTTCATGGCGTTTTCTATTCACAAAATGATGGGGCCATCTGGCATGGGTGGACTATGGGGAAAAATGGAATTGCTTGAAGGTATGAGATCGATACAGTCTGGCGGTAGCACGGTAGAAACATCCCACTATGATTCACTTAAATGGTCAAAACCTCCAGCGAAATTTGAGGGAGGACTTGGTAATTATGCTGGAATACTGGGAACCAGCGCTGCGATTGATTATATCTCTGAGATAGATTTAGATGCTGTTCACGAGCATGAAGTATCACTCAATCGCATTATGACCTCAAAACTACGGGATGTCGATGGGATTAGCATAATCGGCCCAGAAGATCCGGCAAAAAGAGGTGGAATCTGCGGGCTTTTAATGGAGAAAGTCGATGCCCATGATATTGCAATATTGCTTGATGAGGCAGTTGATGTAATGGTCCGTAGCGGTATGCATTGTGTTCACTCATGGTTCAATAGCAAAGGAATTGATCGTGGTTCCCTCAGAGCCAGTGCTTACCTTTACAATACAGAGGAAGAAGTGAAGTTATTTGCAGACACATTGGTCGAAGCCGTTGAAGCCTTGAGTTGATTCAATGATTATACCAGATCCCATTCCAGATGCTGAACTCGAGAATGATCTCGATTTTATGCGGGTTATTACAATTGGTTCAACCGCCATTCTATTAATTGCTGTTGGCTGGTATTCATGGATGCTTTACACTGGTGAAATAAGTCTCACAGGGCCATCATCTCTGGTAACAGAGAAAGAAGAAAACTTTGACGACTTAATCCAATATGACGAGGTTAAGAGATACACTGGCCAAGGAGTCAGTGTTTGTATGGTAGATTCGGGAATCGATACATCTCATCGGGACTTGAAAAACTTGAAACTCGCTGGATGGTCTGATTTTATTGGCACAGGTTCTAGTCCGTATGACGATAATGGTCATGGAACCATGATGGCTGGTATTTTGGTTGCAGATGGGGGGTTAACTGGAGTTGCAATGGATGTTGATTTGTATGTTGCAAAAGCATTGAGCGCTAACGGAGCAGGAGACGATTCAACCGTTGCTGAGGCAATCGATTGGTGTATTAGCCAAACAGTCGACATTATTTCCCTCTCGTTGGGTGGTAATGCATCTGGATTCTCAATAATTCTAGGCGATGAAGTAGAGGATGC
>DAZU01000016.1:0-15093 GCA_002507425.1 Euryarchaeota archaeon UBA53 | reverse complement strand
GAAAATGATGATGGCGATGTGGCATCGCCGGGAACTGTTAGCACAGTGATATGTGTTGGTGGTGTGGATGTAAATGGAAATCTGTGGCAGGGTTCCTCTGTCGGAGACAACAATGGAAGATTGTTCCCTCCAATGTTACCACGTAACAGTCCAAATGAAAAACCGGAAGTAGTGGCTCCTGGTCATAAGGTCCCTGTCATCATGCCGGGAGATAAATGGGGATTGTCCTCAGGCACAAGTGCAGCGACTGTTTACGTAACGGGAGCCATTGCAATTTTATTCGATAAGAATCCAGATCTTTTAGGCTCAGGAACTGAAATGCTAGATAACCTGAAGCAATGGATTTCAGAGTCCTCCAAGAAAAGAAGTGGTCAAGATAGCCATGATAACCACTATGGATATGGTATGCTGCAAATAGAGGATTTAATTTCAGCCTCCGAAGCTTAATCTTTCAATAACCAAGCAACAATAGTTCCTCCGAACAGTGGTGCAAATGCTATGTGGTGTGTCTCGTTTGTTCTCCGTATCAAATCCATCCAATTATTGAACCCTATCAAATTTAGATCGTCATCATCTAGCTCTCCGACTGGAGCAGTTGGCTCAACAGTGAATAATACGCCGTTTTTATTGAGCAATGGCAACAAAGATTGTATGTCACCTGCAAGTTTTTCTAACTGTGAATCAACAATTATTACGTCTGCCTCGGGCATGATAGGAGGATTACCGGACTTTGTGATTTTCCAAGCTGTTAATTCGCTTGAAAGAAGACTTGGCATTCCTACCACAATACTTGAAGGGACATCAGAATATCTGTCGCAAAGTCGCTTTAATATCACTGCAAATCTATTTCCTTCCTCTACCAGTTGAAATTCTTCAAGCGTATCAACGCTTGAAAAATAATCAAACAACCAGGCAGACAGGTGGCCAATTCCCGCACCAGTATGCAGAACTCTCTTTGGTTGTAATCTTGCAATAGAATCTCTGATTCGTCTTCTAACTGAAATAGACCACGTCTCCAAACCCATATGATCAAGCTGATGACCTATGTTTGATGCAATCTCGGGTTCGTCCCTAGATAACTGCTTATCAGCCGCTAAAATAGCACCTAGAACCTCCTCGCGCATGGAATTGCCTCTTCACACCCATACTCAAGCCTTATCTAACGCCGACAGAGTCAAAGGGGAAGCGATAAGCGCAGGTTTGGAGAGGTTCTATATGAGCGATGACAACTTCGATAATCCATTCGATGACGACATCGTTGAAAACGTAACAGATTGCCCTGAATGCAACCAAGAATGTGGTCACCAAATATTGAGTGAGAAAAAAGTGGGCAGAGGTTCAGACTACTTACTCAAGTGTGACATATGCCAATTTATACACAAATTACAGATAAGGCAGCCAAAGGCATTATCGATTCCTGTCCTGCTTAGTGAAGGTCCCAACACAATCTTGAGTGAACTTGAGGTAGATGCAGATGAAATCTTGAATGTCGGCGATATTTTTGAACATGAAGATGCTTCTTGGGAAATCAATAGAATTGAAACAAAAACTGGGAACTCAAGAAAATCTCTGATAGCAACAAGAATTGGGAGGGCAAACGCAATTCGCTCGGATATAGTGATGGTCAGATTGACATTAACTCAGGGTGAATATTCAGAGAGTGATTCGATTTTTGTGGATAGAGAAAAAATATTCAAAGCCGGTTCAATTATGTCACATGACAATCAAAAATGGAAAATTCGGGCCATTCATACTGGTGCAGGCAGAACTATGCACGGAAGTGTAATTGCACACGATATTAAGCGGATTTACTTACATGAACCGCCACGAATTGTAGAAGACATACCCCGAACTCCGAGAGAGAGAAGGCAAGCTTGGAAAGAGGGAAGGTTAGGAGATAACCCAAATCCGGTTATTCCTGAATCAGAACGCGCAGGACGTCCAAAACAACAGAACAAAGGCAAAAGACGTATGAAAAAAAGACGTTAATTACGGACGATTTGTCCAAGGCATAACGAATGCCTTGAACACCTGAGTCCCGATGGTAGGATTTTCCTGCAATCTCCGAATAGAGTATTCATACCACTTTTCACCATACGGAATGTAAACGCGTGTCCTATGGCCAGATGCTGTCAATTTTCTCCTCATTGGACCTCTTACGCCAAGTAGCATCTGGAATTCATATCCTGGACCCTTGTGCGGTCTTTCCGGTCCGGAGTTCTTTCTTGGGTCTTGAATATTAGGCCCCATTCCCCTTTTCTTAAGAGCCTCTAGGGTGTGTTCTATTACAGGGTAATCATGGCTTGCAACCGCAACATAGGCACCAGCATCTAACATTGCATCAATACACTCATTTGTTGCATCGACAATTGGTTTTCTTTCTGTGTGGGATATGTCACTAGGTTCGAGATAAATCCCTTTACATATTCGATAGTCCGCATTTGGACCTAGTTTTTTTGTTATGTAATCAATATCGGAAATACTTCTAAAGAGTCTTCCTTGCAATACCACGCCAACATTCTCAAGACCATTTTCATGCATTTCTAACATTACTTGTATTGTATCATCGGTAACTCGATGATCTTCCATATCAAGACGCACGAACATATTATTCTGCTTCGCAAGTGAAACTATGCTCTCGATGTTCTTCATTCCTGCTTCTCTATCCAGAAGAATTCCAAATGCGGTTGGTTTAATCGACAAAGCAGCATCGAAGTTGTTTTCGGTTATTGCAGATATTACTCGCTTGTATTCTTCAAGGAAGAAATTGGCTTCTTCCATATTTGAAATCTCTTCACCTAATACATCGATTGTAAAACAAGCGCCCTCAGCAGATAGACGACGCATGACTTTTACTGCATCTTCAATTCGTTTGCCCGCGACATATCTCCGGCTAACCCATCCCACAAACCAACGGGGCATCCGCACGGTCAGTGCAACCACTAAGCGTGAGAATCGTCCGACCATGAAAGTGCGGACGTCAAGGGGCCTATTGACCATTTTCATTCAATGATTTGTGCACTTTTCAACAAAGGTATATCTAATTCCAACAATAAATCTCTGATTGCTTGTCTCTGCCATCCTTTGAACGCCTTTTTGTCCATACTGCAAACTATTTCACCGCCAGGGTAAGCTTTTTTTGTTGCAGATATTGCTTTTCGAATACTAGTTTCCCACATACCAAAAATATTACCATTTTCATCTTTTTCAAACGGCAACGCATATGTCGCCAACATATGACCAAGCCAAACATTCTCATGCATTCCTAACATATTACCCCGAGGTGCATAATGACCTCCTCCAAGCGTAACTACAACTTTGCCTTCTCCATTCCAATTACCTATTCCCAATCCGCCATCAAGACCTAAGCCTCGGAAAATAATACCTGCTAATAATTCTGCAGCCGGTAAATGGCCCCACGTCTTTTCTGTGGAACCTATTTCGATAAACAACGAAGGCGTCTCAATCCAAGGTCCGTGGTGTGTAGTCTCTAGAGATAAATCAAAGCCATCAAAATCAGACGCCACCTTATTCAATTCTCGCCACCATGGAGCAAGCCTAGGATTAGGGGGAGGGCAATCTCCCGCCTTACCACCAAAAGGAGGTACCTCTGGTTCTGGGACTTGCATTGTTCCAATGTGATGTAGAGTTAGGGAAGGTTTTCCGCTTGCAGCAGAATGTCTCGAAGGAAAGATTACCTCTTTGATCAGTTCTCCTGTTTGATGTTTCCACCGCTTATCCAAATTATCTTCCCATAAGCAACCGTCTGGCAACCACCACATTCTAGCATGCTTGTATGAGTAGGCCCTTAGCCCCTCTACAGGTGGTAATTCTTTCCAATCACACATTTTCAGCAGGGCATCGGCTTGGTTAACCGACGCTACATCCCCGCCTGATACTAGAATTAGGCTGACCATATCCCTGGGCCAATATCTGAACATTTGAAGGAATTGTTCACAAGTCAAACCGATTTGGGCCAAATATGTCGGGAGCGCCATGGAAGATATTCAATGAGAGCAAGCGACGAATTACCATAGATGTAGATGGGAATATAGATATTGACGGGAATTCAGCAAAACCTTTCCCGTGTCCCATAACTAACGCTGCCGTATGTGAAAAAGGCCTTGTTGCTACCTGGGTTGACCATGACTTACGACTAGCTAGAATGGCGATGCTAAATTTGGAACATGAACTTTTAAACGGCGTAAGTAAGTCAGAACTTAGACTTAAAAGAAATACATCAATTGTCGCAAATTCAATTTGGAGCCACGTTTTGGATGCTGAACCATTGTGTATGTCTATTGGTGATAACAAAATATTCTTTGCACTTTGGTCAAGAGGCGTATACTGCATAGATTTTGAAGCAACTGAAATTTGGCGTATTCCTTTATTTGAATCTCTAGAAAAAAAGCCCCCAAGAGCAAACGAGATAGTTTCAATATCCGTTCTTAATGATCACATTATGATATGGACCCGAAGTGGTAATTTCAAGAAGATCAATTCTGAATCCGGTGAGTTGATTTCTGAGGGGAATCTCAATGTAGATTGCGACTTAGAAAAAGTTTTCAATTTTGATGGTAAATTTCTTTTATCTTCCAAAGATGGTTGGGTTTGGGAATACGAAAACGAACAAATTACAGTTGCAAGAAAGCTGCGAGGTGCTGTCCAAGATGCAGTATTCGACGGTGAAGATTGGAGGATAATATGTTGGCGAGATGATATGATGTTACGTGGCGAATCTGTCAGAAGGCGTGAGTTAGGCGTACAGATTATTCAAGATGACGAATCATGGTGCGTCATTGACAACCAAGGCGAGATAAGTCGCCACATGGAAGAATAACTTACTCTTCGTTCATAACAGTGTAACCACATTTTCCACAAGATTTGCGGTTAACGTGCGTCGCTAGAAATACACCGGGACCACACCCGGGGGTAGGACAAAACTCTGCGTTTCTTGTGAGTTTTCCGTCTTCAATCGAGTATTTTGACCACTTGGCGCCTTTTTTTGGTCCATCTGACATCAAGCCTCACCTCCTTCTTCATCGGGTGTTTCCTCTACAGTCTCAACATCGGGTTGCTCGCTGGAAGCTCGCATTCCTGCGTAGCGCTCGTGCATGTATTTTGGTTCGACCTTCATGGATTCCTCATCCGCATAAATTAGTCCCAATCCCGTAGTAGATGACATGCCAAACCTCGTATTTACATCCTTAATTACGATTAAATCCCTATTAGCTCCAGGTTCTATTGATGCAATACCGTCTAGCATAGCCTTTCTGGAAGGAGTGGGCATACCATCATGATTCCATCGAAATTCGATTTCAACTCTCTTGAGGAGTGGGTTTTCTTTTCTGTCTATGATTTCCATTTACATTCCACCTTAGCGAATATTTACTTTGAGTGCGTAACTTCCTGGTTTATCTATATTCAAACGATTTGCAATGTCTGACCTAGAGGGATTCATTACCACGACATACCCAGACCAATCAACAGAAACTGGGGCAGACGGGCATCTGGAACACTGGTCTATTCCATCAGGAAGTATTAGGTGACATTCACTACATGCAAACGGGTTTTTTGGCATTTATTTCACTCCTTCAATTTTGATCCTCGTGAATCCATTCATGGCTTCCAAGTCCGGTTTGCTTGCATGTCAAACCTATTTTGGATCTGCGGGGGTCACTTGTATCTGGTGACAATGAGACGATTCGTGCTCGAACTGAACTTCCAACGCCAAGTTTTCTCCCACTTTGACGTCCTTCAAGTAGTCCCATGCCTGCGTTAATGTCTACGTGATCTTCCATTATCTGTGATTTGTGTAGCAGTGCTTCCATTGGGCCTATTCTTACGAAGGCTCCGAAGTCATTTACCTCAGAGACAGCTCCTTCAACAACTTCATAATCCTCAATACAATACAATACTGCGTCAAATTTAACCTGTTGATATATTGCTCCATCTCCGTGAATTATCCTACCTCTACCAATTGGTTCGTGATTAGACGTGACCAAAACAAATCGGTTACTGTCATCAAATTTACCTTCGAAAGCAGAAGCAGCTAGCCTGTCGATATGTTCGTTGAGGGACTTATCCTTTCTGATATATTCAGCAGGAATACGGATAGTGTCTTCTTTTTTGACAACTTTATACATTTTACCACCTATTTTTCTCGCTTCAATAACTCTAGGAGGACGTTTGAGGGAAATACCTCATCTGTCCTTCACCGGAATTACCTCTGGAGAGAAAAGCGACCGAAGTCATCCAAGCCACCAGCGACCCCTATTTGAATGATGCCCTGCCTGTAAAGCACTTTTTTCATTACATGATTCTTGAATTGGCTGATTCAATGTTGTCAAAATAACGACTTCTCATGGGCCCGAAGGGCCCAAAATCATAACAACCCCATTTAGTTGGTAAATGTGGGTGAAGAGCAATGGGTGAGAAATTTAGAGCTTACATAATGCTACTAATTCTCTTATCTTCCCTAGTTGTTATTACAAATCCTGTCAAGGGTGAAGAGACAGAATCTCAAGCATGGGATCCATACTCACAACCATGGTCGCAATACGGAAGAGATCCAGGTCATTCAAGGTTGTTACCAACTCATGGAGATTTAGGTCTTGAAACAATTCAAACTCCCGCAATAAATTGGATTGCTTTTGATTCTGGAGAGGGAGCTGATGGATATGGAGTTGCAATCGCAGACTTTTCAGCCTCTATAACATCTCCAGACGGAGCAAAAGAAAGGTGCGGGATGGGTCATCTATTCGCTGTATTGACTCATACTGAAAACGTAGATGAAAGGCACCTAGCAATAATTGAAGGAGACACCTCAAAAGTAGCATGGGAGGTGAATCTAGGTAGTGTAGATATAATCAGATCAACGCCAATTATTGTTGATGTTGACGGTGATTCAAAGCAAGAAATCGTGATAGTTTATGATTCAGATAGCGCACTAGAGGTGGATTTGTGGTCTCCAGATATAACCTGTGACGAATCAGGATGGACCGTATCTGGTCACTCTAATGAAAAACTCTGGTCTTGGTCCGATCCAGACTTGAGAATAGGTATCCCAAATGCCCACCCCTATACAGGTCCTGAATCTGTAACTCAGCCCCTTCTGGCCGACTTGTCTTTAGATGGGACACCAGAACTCATTGTCGCAGCTGTCGATACAACTACTGATGAGCCAACCGTAGTTTCCTTACCATTAGGCCTGCAAACACCAGAGGAGGATTGGAAGGTAGCATTGGACAGAGGAACTCATCCTTCCGATCCTGCATTCGCTGCATTGGATGATAACAGTGGCTCAATTGTATTGACCACCGTTGATGAACTCAATGGTAATTTTTGGATATGGCAAATTGACGGGCCAACAGGATCTTTAGATTGGGAAAGAGTCTCGATTCAAGGAACTGATGACGATGACGATACACCAAGAATTCGATTGCCTGGCCCTGTGATTACGCAACTTGATTCAGATGCAGCTCCTGAGATGATTATCACTCTTCCATCAGATGAAAATTTAGGAGATGATGGTATGGGAGCCCAGTTTATAGGCATGGAATTAACCAGCACTAGCGAAATTTGGAGATTTAGAGCAAAGAATGGATATGCAGATGCCGAACCCATAGCAATAGATACAACAGATGATGGAATAACCGACAGAGTGTGTTGGGTGACTTGGTATTCTACTGGTTTTGGAACGACAGATAGAGATGGCTTAACCGGTTGCCACGACATCACAATCGATCCTCCATTTAGGGAATGGTCAAGGGTTTTACAAAGCGGAAGCGGAAATGATAACGAAGGCGAAGTTGCTATCTCGTCACCTATTGCGATAGATATTGATGGTGAGGATGAGCCTGACTTATTGGTTGCGTATGGGGAGAGATTGTTTGCCTTCGACGGCAACACTGGAACATCTGCTGACTTAGGAACTGGATGGGCATCTCCAATTGATTTACCTCACAGGACATGGTCAGCTCCAGCGGTGGCAGATTTAGATGGGGATGGATACTTGGATATCCTAGTTGGTGATATGCTAATTAGCGAAGCTATGGCTGATATTGCTCCACTTCCAGACAACAGAGGCATAGGTTTTACACCAACAGACCCAGATCCCGGAGAGATGGTGACCATATCTGGACAGTATGCAAATATTGGGATAATCGACACAGATGAACCTGTTGATGCTGTATTAAGAATGAACGGTGTTGAAATAGAAAGACACAGAGTAAACACAGCCGAATCAATCGCACCATCAGGTGAAGGAGGACCGATCACTTTCAGCGTAGACGTTGAAGCGACACTTGGAGTTCATAATGTTGAATTGATATTAGACGTTAACAATAACTTAACTCAAAGCAGATATGATAACGATAATTACAGCACAACGCTAGTCGTACTTGACCCATATGTAGCACAGATACAAACACCATCTGAGGTATCAAGAGTTCTCCCTGGAAATACAGAAACTGTAGAAATCTCAGTAACAAGCCTAGGAAGTCGGAGTGCTTCTTGGACACTTTCTTACAACGATTCAACCTTGCCTGAAGGTTGGTCTTTCTCACCGATTAACATTGCGGACATGAACCTAAACCTAGTACGAGATACGCCTCAAATCGTTAACTTCGAATTTACCGTTCCACCTGATGCATTGGGATCTGATGACGCATACATACCCCTGACACTTACTCTAGATCAAGATAATAATATATCGACATCTGTCACGTTGCCACTTGAAGTTCAAAGGACAAGGGGGTTGTCCTTACAAGGTGCTTCAGGACTCCCATCTGGTAGTGGTTATGGAATCCCCGGTGATTCAGCAAACGTATGGTTGATGGTTGAAAACGTTGGTAATGCACAGGAAACTACTGAAATGACTTGGTCATCTAATAGTTGGGGTGCTAGTATGAGCATCATTGACTATTCTGGCAATACACAGTTTGGAATAGATCTGGAACCTTCTGCAAAGGAAGAATATTTAATTCAAGTAGACATTCCAAACTCAAAAAATTTAGGTGAATCAACTTCAGCTACTCTTACACTTTGCATAGGATCCGGAGAAAATGAAATCTGTGAGGACTTTAATTTTGAAATATTCGCCAGTGGAGTTAGTTCACATATACCACACATAAGAACAGTTCCTGCGACTGGACTAAGTTGGGAATTAGATCACTATTATAATGGGACCAAACTAATTTGGGATATGTCTAGTGCTGGTATGTTGAAAACAGGATGGGTGTGGTCTACAAACGGTGATTTAACGATTAACGGCAGCAATCTTGAGTTGGATGGATACAACGGCGTATTGAATTTAGATCTACCATTTGACGCAGTTCCGACTCGCCACTTCTTTAATCAAAGCGCGTTATACTTGAATGATTTTAACCTGAACGTTTCTCTGCATATATTGCAAGTGTATAGAGCAGAAGCTGAGATAGTCTCACCCGACAACCAATCAGTTTTCAACGTAAGTGAAAGAACAAAATTGATTCTAAAACTTGAAAACCCAGGAAACGGTGAAGATACCTTTACTTTGAGCGGCAAAATTGGTTTGGGCAACCTAAGCGAAATACCAAACGTCACATTTGAGATAAATAATCCAACTAAAACTCTTGGTCCAGGAACAACAAGCCTGGTCCCCGTTTGGGTAACCCTGCCAGAGGACTTACCTGCTAGAGAAACATTTGAGTTAATTTTTGACTGGCAAAGCACCTCCGATGATGTGGCTATGGATACAGCGAGTATCACAATAGAAGCCAGACCAGACCACAGATGGGAAGCATCGATAAGCCAGGGCGACTACATATTTGTCAATCCTGGTGAGGATGTGAACCTCAACATAAGTATTACAAATGTTGGTAATACAGACGATCTACTAACACTCACACCAACGTTTGGTATTACCTACACTGACGGTGATACCTCCAGTTGGAGTTTAGACATTGTGAATTCGTCAAGACTAGGTGTGGGAGAAAGTGAAACGTTGCAACTGACAATTTCTATTCCCGAAGATTCATGGGCGGGAACAACCGCAGATCTCACATTTATCGGTTCCTCATCGGGCTTTGATATTGGGTATAATGTTAGCACTGTTTTAGAAGTCTCAAATGTTGCAGGTTGGAGAATTAATCTTTCTAACACCTCTTTAGAAGTTCCTCCGTTGGGTGGTGAATTGAACATTACAATTGAACAGAAGGGGAATTCTCCCGCAGCTCCCTATTTTGGAAAAGCCGGTCAAGGTTGGAATGTTACTCTACCCCAGAATGGTTCTCTAATCAACCCAGGGGAATCGGGTCAGATTAGCATAATTGTTACTCCACCAAATGATGCAGTAGCTGGCGAAGTTGGAGTTGTAAGTATTCGTATATCAAATGGTAATGGCGATGGGCAAATAGTGGAACAGATTCCAATCAGAATTGGCACTGAACCAGGCATAAATCTTGGATCTAAGGGTAACTGGAAAATAAACAACGATGTTGCTTCATGGCCCACAGCATGGATTGAAAATACAGGAAACGATGTTGCTATAATCGATATTAAAATTCCAAACCTACCATCAGGTTGGACACTCACAGGTGATGATACTATGGTATTAGCACCCGGAGAAATAGCTGGCTTACCAATTCAATTACAACCAACAAGCACGTGGAACGGCAATAACCTGCAGTTAGATATTGAATACAGCCATCAAATTCTGGGGACTATGACTTATTCAATAACCGTTAATCAAAGTGAAACTGTATTGGTCTCGAGTCCAGTTCACACTGGTAGGTCAGGTGAGAAAGTCTCTGTCACTACCTACAATACTACTACTGGATATGACACATCGTTAGTTCCTTTGCCGAACTCTCGGACAAATACAACCCATAATGGCATGAATCTTCACTTGGTTGGAATTCAATCTCCAATACATTTGGCAGAATGTGACACAATGCATGGAAGTCTTGATTCGTTAGGTATAGATTCCCTCTCAACATTATGGACATCATGCCTAATAACTGCAAATTCTGACTACGACCTCGTTGCAAATGCATTATTACTTACATCTGACGGGGAAATTCTGGACAGCAGCATAATACGAATTAGCAAAGGCAATAATCTAAGTGTTAACTTATCGACAACTGATTGGGACCCCAGTCCAGGTATAGTTTCAGTAAGTGTTCTGATAATTGATTCAAACGGAGTGGAATTACATTCTTCAACCTCAGATCACGTATCGAGGCAAAGTGGTTGGAACCTTGAAATCGATAATATACAGATAACTGAAAGTGAAATCATTATCGGAATTAATAGGAGAAATTATCAGATAATTGAGGGCTCATTTTGTATGGTCACCGTTGTAAATGAGGATTCTAATTTCGAAAAATCGCTTGTGGTAGACATTGAGGTTGTGGGCTCAGTACCTGCACCTGAAATTAAGAGACCCGATGACTTGAAAGAAGGTGACATGATTAGAGCTACAATATCGTGCGCAGCCCCATGGGATATTGATGATACACCAGAAGATGATTCAAACACGCAGTTAGTCGGTAAATTACCGCTTGTAACGTATGAATCTGGAGATATATATTGGACTGCTGGGGTTGCAATCCTACTCATTGTTATTGCTTACTTTGCTGGAATATTAAAAATCCAAAAGAAAGAGACAAAGAAGAAACCTGCGCCGAAAAAGAAATCTACAAATCTGGTTAGAAAAGAAAAACCTGTGCAAAAAGAAGTAGCCGAAGTTGTTCCTCAAGACGAGTTAGAAATCGATGACTTATCCTTTGAAACAGAAGAAAATGAAGAAATAACTGGGCAAGATACGGAAGAAACCGTAGAGCCTTCTGAGAAAATTATTGACATTGATGATAGCACTGCCAGCGGAAGGTTATCAGCTCTGCGAAGAGAAATATCATCAGACGATATTGTGAAAGAAGACACTAAAGAAGATTTAGCTCGAAGGATGGACTCCTTCCTAAAGGACCGTTGACTTCATGGATAGGTAACACTTGGCCTAAACCATGGAGACATTCATGGATTCTACATCCCCATTTTTCACGATTGACCCCATGATATCATCAAGATTATGTAACGTATTTGAGGCGTTAAATGGTGGTGATTGGGAAAGCGTCGTAAAAGAAGACGATGAGTTGTTAATTCGGTTATTAAAACAGGGAGTCGAGAATCCTGAGGATAGAGAAAAAATAATTTGGGATGATGCAAATTTGTTCTTTCTCTCGTGTGTCGAACTTACAAAATCCGATCAGCCATTCCCACTCGAAGCAGGATTGTCAAAAGAAAGGTTTGGACGTTTCCCCTATGGTGATGGCTCTGCCGTAACCTATCTTAGAGAATGGATGAGAGAACCACGAAGGAATCCTGAAAAATTTGAAGAGGTCACAGGATTGATGAATGCGCTAGATACCAAATTACTTGGAACTAAAATGAATAAGGGGGCTGGTCGATTAAATATGAGAGGATGGTTATCTAGCAAAGATGCAAAAGAATTGCGAAAATTACTGGTTACCAAAGCATGGACACCAAGTGCAAGTGAACCTCTGGATGGCGGATGCCAAGATGCTGCGAAGCATCTTGTAGCCTTACTCAGAGCTGCTGAAAAGAGAAATTGTGGCGTATTGCTAAGAGTTCACGATTAATCAAAAATCTGTTCCAGTTATTCTCTCGAACATTGAGGCATATAGCTCAGCCGTGTCGTCAATAACTTGCTGAGGGAGTGCAGGTATAGGAGGGTCAGTAGTTCCTGCTTCTCTAGCAAGGCGTAGTTCCTCTTGGTGACCCGTAGACACGTAATGTTGACGAACAAACTCCTTTGATAATTGCACTATGTTTCCTTTTGCATATTCTTCTGCGTCCCACCAACGATCTTCATCCAGTGTTCCAAATGAATCAACAAGCACTGGTACTCTTCCAGGTCCTAATGCAAATTCCTTTTTTCCATCAACATGGATTAATCCTCGCTTTAATCCCTCAGTTTCAATAAGGGCATCGACCTTAAGCACAACGTCAATGAGTGAGTCCAATTCTTCACCTGTTATATTGGCGATTTCTAATGCCTCTTTCCTGTCGATTAGCCGGTCATATGCTTCGAACTTTGTTGTCACCTCAACATAGGGTTCAGGCAGTTTGACACCCTGTTCTAGCTGGATACCTGCTTCAAAACCAAGTTCCTCAGATGTCAATTCGCCCCTCTTGTGCCTTCGCCAACCTGAGCCAGCAAGGTAATGACGACATACTATCTCAAGTGGGACGAATACCCACTCCCCATCTCTTGGTGTTGTGCCTGGTTCACGGTAAATATCCACCCTTCTAACCAAACATCGGTCTGCTGCATTTCTCTCGATTACGTGTGTTCTACAGATCCCCTGCTTTTCAACCAAATCAAACCAATGGCAAGTTGTCCGGTTCAAGGATTCTCCTTTCCTCGGAATTAACGAAGGTATTATTTGATCAAATACTGATATTTGATTTGTGTAACGAAATTCTAAAACATCGGGGTCTTCAGTTGACCACACTTCTTTCACTTTACCGGAATAGAGACATTCTCCCATAATTAGTATGGAATCACATGACGTCTTTCAACATTATTGCGGTTTATCTTAAATTAAACCAAGGGCATCTTCAATTCGGTTAAGTTCTGGTCCAGTAGTTTCTCTCCCAGCAATCGCCCCGTTGTTTGAAGTTGCCAATCCTGCACCGACATACGGCGAGCCGAACGCAACTGTTCCAACCATTGGAGCAACTCCCATGATCTCTTCAATCAGTAAAACCTCGTCAGGTAAAACATCGGGGTGCAATAGTATTCCACTGTCATTTGCGACCCCTAGAGATCCTACAACGTCTTCACCTGCTATTGAACTGATAGCTACTGGAACTCCGATTACCTCGGATATTATTTCAACGCCATCTTCTGGTATTGCGGGCGATGCTATTGCACCGTTTTCATTGCACAGTAGCAAGTTTCCAGCGGTATTGACTCCTCCTTCCATTACCACGACATCACCAAATGATGTCAGAATGTCAATATCAGATTCTGTTGCTATATCAGCTACTGCTAACCCTTTGGAGTTACCCGCAACCAACGCTCCAACCAATGTTGAGCCACCTATTGTTAACGGGTGCCTTTCAAGACCTAGATATTCATCAAGCCTGGCAAGAGCCTCGTCGTTGAGTTCGTGGGGATGAAAAACAACATTACCACAAACCGCGAGGTATATGCCAACTTGATCTGAACCAAGAATATCAGCAGTAGTGATTGGCATGTCGTAAGCACTCCGTATGTATTAGTTCTAGTTACTGCATAATTTGCTGGTTATAAAATTCAAAAAAGCCGCACCCTGGTATACAGAGTGCGGCATAATTTGTTGCGGGGATTTTGAAGGAAAGAAGAGGGGCACAGTGACAGGATTTCCCGTGGGCTCTCGCACCACAGTACCAAAACTGACGCAGATGGGCTTGACTTCCGGGTTCGGGATGGGACCGGGTAAACACCACCGCTATGACCGTGCACCCATCTTCTTTCGAATCGGAAGTGGATGCGAACCAGCGTTAGGTTCGCTTCTTTAATTGGCATGAACTTATGAATGAAGGGCACTCGCTAGTGCGGTGCATACACGAAAAGTAGTTGCTTCATTGTTAGTGCTGCTGGACTGAACACGTCGCCGAAGCTTCGTGCTTACATCCGCAGTCTATCAAACTCGTCTTCTACGAGTAATGAAAAGTGTGTCTCGTTTTTGGGGTGGCTTCGAGCTTAGATGCTTTCAGCTCTTATCCTTCAGGGCGTGGCTACCCAGCATTGCCTTGTCAGACAACTGGTAAACTAGTGGCCCCGAGCCCTCGTTCCTCTCGTACTGAAGGGCCCCTTCCATCAGACACTAAACACTTCAACCACCAAGCAACAAACCTGTCTCACGACGGTCTAAACCCATCTCACGATCCCTTTTAATGGGCGAACAACCCCACCCTTGGGTCCTGCTGCAGACCCAGGATAGGAAGAGACGACATCGAAGTAGCAAGCCACCAGGTCGATGTGAGCTCTTGCTGGTGACAACTCAATTATCCCCAAGGTAACTTTTCTGTTATCTACCGCCC
>DAZU01000027.1 GCA_002507425.1 Euryarchaeota archaeon UBA53 | reverse complement strand
TTGGTTGGGCGCATGCGCAAAATTATCAACTCCGCTAGGTTTAGCAGTTATTACAACAGTTTCAGCATTCCTTGCAAATATAATATCACCTCTACCTCCTCTTGAGACCTTTGGAATTGCACTTGCGGTGGGGGTTATTTCAGCGTTCATAAATGCAACAATTGTAGTCGGCGCATTGCATGTTGTTTTGGACTCCTCAACAAGTGAAATTCCAAACGAACCTATACGTATGCCAAAATTGGCAAGTAAACTTGTTCAATTACAAAAATCACAGCAGGCGGTTGTCTTGATTATGGCTCTAATAGTCACAGGAGCCGCCATTATTGGAGCAATGGGATTAGAAACAGAATTCGATTTATCAGACTTCTTGGATGAAGATATGGAAATAATGGAGGTGCGAAACCAACTTGACAGCGAATATGAAAGCGCAGGTTGGAAGGTAGTTTATGTTTTGATGGAACCATCTGAGGACAAATCCTCCATTACAGATAGCAAATCACTTCTGACAGAGATGAGAGGATTACACAATGATTTAGCAAATAATCATGATGTTGTCGGTGGTGGTAATTCTGATGCAAGTCCATCGTATGAAGGTCCATACAAGGTGTTGTATGATGCTGTTGACAATGACAAACAATTTGGTGAAAGGTTTGGACTTGTCATATCAAATGGAGATTTGAGAGATAGCACAAATCTAAGTCTTAGTGGAGCATTCAGTGATCTATCACAAAATTATTCGATCGCTGATCCATTTACAGGTGATTCTTGGGCGGACAGAATAAACAAGACAGTTAATCTAGATGGTGAAGAAATAGTAAATATTCGCATAGAAATTAGAGTGGACGCATCTACATCCAGCGACACGAGTAGAGTAGTTGAGTGGTTTGAAGTCGAACTAGGGGATGAAAATGATGATGGCAAAATGCGAAGTGAACTCTCTGGTATTGCAAAGGTTCACATTACAGGAGACTTGGTTGCTTTGCAGAATGTTTTGGATGGTCTAAATTCCTCACAACTCTCATCAACTGCGATATCTTTTATTGTATCATTCTTAGTTCTTTTAGTTCTTACACGCAGACCTGTACCGGCATTAGTGGTTCTAACACCTGTGGTTTTAGCTACAATATGGGTAGTTGGGTCTATGGTTGTGTTGTCATTAAAATGGAATGTTCTTACAGTCATGGTTACAGCTTTATCTCTGGGAATAGGCATCGATTACGTTATCCATATGTGGAGAAGATTTGAGGCTGAGAGAGAGAAAACAGATGACATATGGTCTGCTTTAGAGGAGACGATTTCAACAACAGGTGTAGCACTTATACTATCTGCGGGAACTACTGCTTTAGGATTCCTAGTTTTACTTTTGTCTCCTATGCCAGTTGTCCAGCAATTTGGATTAGTTACGGCACTTACTGTAACCTTCTCTCTTATGTTATCGATAATTGTTCTGCCAGTCTTATTGCTTCTTTCAGAAAACAATTCAATTGCTGGTGAATGAATTAATTATTGAATTCATCTCAAGACCCTGCTCCCGACTGATAAGGCATAGAGCAAGCCACATTGTGCAATATCTCAATGCTCCGATTTTCCTCTCCGCCCTGCGTATAATCTCATCCTGAGGAATATTTGTTTGTTTTGAAATATATTTTACAAGTCTTTTCTCCACTCTAGCACGAGGATCTATTACTTTGGTTTCTAAATCTTCAACATCAGGTTCTTCCTTAACCAATTCCTTACTAGGCTGAACTACAGCGCTTTCTATCTCTTCACTTTCTAACTCGAAAACCACAGGGTGTAGCAGTCTTGATGGCCTTGGTTGCCATCCCAGTGGTGCTATTATGCCCTTTATTCTACAATTCGATGTCAAAAATCCTTGCTCTTCATTTATCCACCCGGATTTTACCAGAGCTCTAACCGCATCAAATGCAGTATCTGTATCCATCCAACCCATGTCAAAAGAAAGTATTCGCTCAATTTCGCTGGCGGTCTGTTTTTCTCCACTTCTGAAGCATAGAGCCAAAACCCTTCGGATGTCTTCATGATTTTCAGACACGCTATCACTCCAACTTTGTAAAAGATCCATCATCTTCTAATTTCCATCTACCGATATCTTTCCCTGCGTAAATTGTTTGTCCTGTTGAGTAGTCATACTGCCCCCCTCCTGGTAAATATTCGTAGGAACTCACCTTAATCGGATTGGTAACTCCTTGCGATAGACTTCCCAGTTTTTCAATGGCCGTATCCAATCCTACGGTGTTCAATTGATTTGTGGAAGAATCGATTTTTTTAGGAGGAGGTCCGCGTAGTGGTTTTCTTGACTTCGGCTTAATAGGATTTTCAACAATATTTGTCGATTCTTCTGCATTGGATTTTGTCGATAATATAGACGTTCCTCGTCCGCCTTTAGTCTTCAACAAAAAGACAATTGCGGTAATAATTATTAAAATGCTGATACCAACGATAGCGAGGGTTGACAATCCTGATTCTTCTTCACCCGAGAATTGCTTTGAGAATGTATTGTCATCTTCGTTTAACTCCCAAATATCCTGCTCTTCGTCTACCACGACTTGCAAGGACCAATCACCCTCTGGAACATTTACAATTATCCTTTTAGTTATTCCTTGACCATTAGAGATCTTTGCTTGGTTATATCTGCTTGCCAAAGTTCTATCTTCGCCTGTGATTGTATAAACGGAAACATTGAATGAATCCTCTAAGCTTTCTCCCGTGTTTTGAATAGAGATTTCGATGCGTATGTCGCTTCCTGGTTCGCTATTTCCGTCTATTTTCACTTCAACTAATTCTATGTTAGGCCCTACACTAGATAATGGTAACAAAAGCCATGGCGAATCTTGATTAGTGGCTAAAGGATTGATTAAATTAAATCCGGAATCGTCTATTCCATATGCCCAACAGTAGACTTCTGCTTCTGGTGAAAGTGTAGAGGGATCACCCTGATTTGAAAAATCGAATTCAAATGAGAACAACGTCGTACCCCTGAATTCTTGTTTTGGTACTGATGAATTTGTCAATTGTGCCCACTCTACTTCAGTAGATTTGATTTGACAAGATAAGGTCAAATCCCCTGTCCATGCAACGTTTTCTTCAATTTTGACGTTTATTTCAAAATTGTCCAAATGATAGCGAGAATGACCGGTTATATCTGGTGGCATAATTATTGGAGCAGAGTCGTCGATTATGAATGTTGGAATTTCTAAGATGCCTATCTCAATAGATGATATTGGACTCATAAAAGATACATTGAAATCAATTATTCCGCCTGTGTTCGGCATCGCGATAGTTGTGTTGATAATACCATTTTCAACATCAACAAATCCAGCTCCAAACCAATTTGCACCTTGCAGTGAACCCCACCAATTGATAGATAACAATCCCTGATATGGCTTCTGTGAAATTGAGTAAATCAAATCTCCAGTTATTCTAATTTCATCTCCAATCATCAGGATTGATGTGTTTGAGATATTTCCACCAATTGGTCCTGTTTTGTCACTTACGTTTGAAACATAAAGGTCGAATTGGTTTGAATATGTCCACAAATTTTGGAATGGTGTTACACTTATGCCATCTCTGTCCTCCAATATCACATCCAGTTTACCTTCATCGAGTATAGATGGATCAATTTCCCAACTAGCAACTAAAACTAAAGAAATTATTATGTTTTGATTTTCAATGCGATGGCTACATAGAGTGTTATCTGAATCAATTCGTGTATCAAGTACCGAACATGTTGAGTCGGCTACATAGTATTTCAATCCAAATTGGGAATCTCCTCCAAACTCGATTTGCATTGAAATTAAATCAGATATACCGTTATCGTCGCTTACCTCAAAATCCAAACTTAGACTCTGTGCTACTTCCCATAAACTCGATTGTTCTACATTGTATATTCCCTCTACAGCAGACTTTCTTGGATTTCTGGTTTGGTATGATATGTAATCTTCCATAATCTGATTCCCAACTTTGTCGGTTCCAATGATCTTGAATAAAACAAATTCTTGGTCATTATTCACATCATCTTGTTGGGTTGAATTGAACCACCAAAAATTACCCTCATGCTCAAGTGTAAAATTTATTTCTCGAAATTCCGGTTCTTGTGCAATTTTATCTTTTGTGCCCGATATTGCACCATCATCCAATCCTTCTACCCAAATTACCATTGTCGAATTTTCATAGGAAAACCCGGTGTTGTCACCAATTTGGACTGAGATATGTCTGCTCTCTCTACTGTCTATGTAACTCCCGTTTGAGGGAATACTATGCAAGATAACCGGTTTCCTATTGTCCAAAACTAACATGGAAGAATTATCGTTACAGGTTATTTGAAGGGGATTATCACTCCTTGCTTCCATGCTTATGTCTACTGACCCTGTAATGTTTGATGGCAATGTCCAAATTATTGAGTTATTACCTGTGAGGTTTAGGTCATTCCACGGAGTAGTCTGATTTAGATACCCTGAAAAATTATTTTCTGCAATGTCAACCTCTCTAATGCTAAATGTGAGCCTCGCTTGTAAATTCCCGCTGGACATTTTGTCGCCTGATAAGTTGTATCCATAGTCAATTCCAACGTTAATGGGAACTCCACCAATGATGGCGTCTCCGTTGTTATAATCACCCAAATCTGTAATTCTAACATCGATTCGATTGTCTATTGGAATAGGATTAGGGTATTGATATTCAGTAATTTTAGATCCGACTGAACTAGTTTTCATACAAAGGTTTGACACACCGTTTAAGTCTCCAAAACTAATTGACCAATCAATCGTTGTTTCCCCGATATTTGTTGAATTCACTATTCCAAAATTATGAGAAAATAGTCCTTGAGAATCGGATTGGTTGAAGTCATTATTGTCTATGTATATACTCGACCAAGAACCTGTTACAGCTCCAGAACTAGTACACGGGGCAAAATCAAGGCTGTAATAACCTGTTGAATGGATGTCATGAGTTGTTTGTATGGTTACTATATCTCCTCTTGGGTGGAAGGCGGATGGAATTGCCCCTTGAAAACCTGCATGCTCTGCCTTGATTATCATTCTGTCAAGGTCTGGCTCATCCCAGTTCTCCAAATCATAGACATTCATCATTATGCGATATTGTATGAAATTTGCATATCCTACAAGGTCCAAATCAGTTGTGCCTATTGGATATGTAGTATTTCCAGTACTATCAATTCCACGCCATTGTTTTAATCCCAAGGAGTTTGAATCTGCGCCACTGCGAAATTGGAATTCGATTTCTCCACCAACTGTATTGTTGCCTTGCAGTTCGAATTCAACTGGAGTGGCTTTGGAGTATTGATTTGGCCTTAGATCTATTACTGATGATGTTATTATCCCTGTGTGGGATGAAGAATAATTCTGATACTCGGTATCAGAAGAAAGTGTTTGTCCCCATGAGTTGTAAGCATAATTTGACTTATCGCCTGATGCCCAAACAACACTCCCGTTGATTTCTTCGACAGTTAGATCAAAGTTTCCAGTAACAATTGAATTCGCATCTTGTCTCCACGTGCTTTCAATAGGATTGTAATGGTATACAGTTTTCTTGGGTCCGCCGTTGAATCCTCCAACTAAAATAATTTCATCATTTAAGACAGTTCCACCCCAGCCAAACATCCCTACTGGTAATGAACTCAAATTAGTCCATGTATTGTTTTCAGAATCATACATTTCAACATAATCTAGGGCTTGTCTATTCCATGTTTGGCTTCCTTGGAATCCTCCTATTGCATACAATTTATCATGAAAATTAACCAATTCAAATGAGGCTCTTGGCTGATTCATATCGGCCATCCTTAACCATGAATTATTTTCTGTATCGTATTCATAAGTTCTGTTTGTAGCATCGTTAGCGGTTGAACTTCTTATCCCACCTGCATAATATAATTTGGTTCCTATTTTTGCCATAGATCCCAAGCCTCTACCATTATTCTCTGGCATACTGGTGCCATTACTCCAAGTATCTGTTGTTATATTGTAAATCTGAACTCTCCCGACTGGAGACTCATAAGGATTCGAATTTCTATTCCAATCCCCTATTATGTAAATGGAATTTCCAACCAACTCCGCTTCACAATATTGTTGAGGTATCGGCATGTTTGTTTCCGCTGGCATCCAAGATTTATTCACGTTATCCATTTTTTCCACTAGTCCTGTAGCTTCCTCATCACCAGATTGGGTGGGACTAGGATCCATTCGACCACCCATTAACCAAACCTCCTCAAGATAGTCAATTGCAACAGAACAGGCTCCAGTTCTCAAACTAATTAATCCAAAATTCGTAGTCGTCCATTGTATGTCTGGCCGACTTACTTGGACTTCTCCATCACTGGATGTGTAAACTCCATCTTCGTAGAAACCAGACTGATTAAAAATATCAGTCTCATAGTAAGAATTTGAAACATCAACGGAAGTTAGATCCTGAACAGAGGAACTCCATGGTGTTATAATTAGCAGAACAATCGTAAAAACTGCGATTGCGTGTCTGCTCATGCCTAGCCGAGCCTGCGAAATGGTTTGATAATTTTGTGAACACAATCAAACAAAAAAGAGGAGGGTTAATCTCCTAAACTAATGTCCGACCCTCGTCATGTCAAGGGAATATATTGCTCGCGACCCTCGCACAGGGCGCCCGATAAATGTCGGTCCTGCAAAAACTAGGTCTAGGAAAAGGTCTGTAAAACAGGGTCCTTGGATGGCAATACCGCAACAAGCAGTAATACCTCTTGCCACTGGCGAACTTGAATCCTACAGGGTCGGTTGGATGGAAAAGGATTACCAAATGACTCGATTGGATGCGATTAAAGCATTGTCTATTCTTTCCGGTCCACTAGCAATAAAAGGTCATAGAATTCTCTTGGAGTGTTTGATGGACGAAGATCCTGAAATCCGAGTTGCAGGACTATTTGCACTGCCAAGAGTAGCAGAAACTCGTCCTGACGAGTTATTTGATTACTTGTCAGTCCTTTTGGATGACAAGAATTCTGAAGTAAGACGTGCAGCTAGTGAATGTCTGAAATCTGTTGTTCCAATTTTCCCCTCAGCGACAGAAAGCACTCTATCTTTTGAATTACGTCATCCGATGAAGCAGAGGAGTATTGCTGCGTTTTCAGGGTTGGGTGATCTATGTCAAACATGGCCTCAGGTTGCATGTGACCATATAGATGAATTATTGCAAGAAGACTCTCTGTATCTACGACGAAGCGCTGCCGGCCTTCTAAAGAAGGTCCTAGCCAAGGGAGGTGCTGCTGCATGGGACTTAATCGGATGGGCTTTGGAAGACGAGGATGTCGAGACAAGAAGGCAAGCTGCTAAATGTCTTACACCCCTAGCACATAGAGAACAAAGAATAGCTACAATCCTCGCTGAAAGAGCGATTCTAGACTCGGATTCCAATGTCATGCTATCAGCAATAAAATGTGTTGAAGTTTTAGATACTGACCATGGACGAGCTAGAGACTTAGTGCTCGCAGGTTGTAGTCATAACAATCCTAGTGTAAGGCTTGCATGTGTCAAAATTTTGCCTAGGTTGATGGGAGATGATATTCTTCGTAACCATTGTAACGCATTGCTTCGAGAAGAAACGGATGAAAAGGTGCGCAATGAATTACAGCAAATGGCATTCGATGCCCAAATTGAAGGCACTGAGGCACAGAAAAATGCCTTTTTGGCCCCAGCACCAAAAGTTCCTGAAATCGATAGAGAAATAGCAGAGTCTCAAGGTAAAACCGTAGGCTTGGAGGACATATCATCCAAAGATCCTGCAGCAAGTGATACTCGACATGGTTAATAGTGAAATGGCGGTCGCCCGAATCGCTCAAGGTATGATGTCCATGTCAGAAGAAGCATTCAACGATAAGGAACAACAATTCAATGATTTGTGGGACGGGGTAACTCCAAAGGGAATCAACCGAAACAAGTCACTAAAATTTAGGCAATACATACTTGAGCATGTGCGTCAGATGAAGAGACCGTTAACCCGGAATAATGCTTTCAAGTATTGGATGGGTGACCTAAAGCGTGAGGCTAAGGATAGCGAGAACTTCTAATATTGATTTGGGGGTCACTGACTACTCTGGTGGCCCAATATGGCTAGGGGTAGAATGGTGATATAATGTTCACAAAAACAAGATTTGAAAATTTTGAACTCAAATCAGAGTTATTATCTGGTTTGTCCGATATAGGTTGGGACTTGTGCACAGAGGTGCAGAAAGAGACAATTCCACTGGCATTGGAAGGAAGAGATGTTATCGGGCAAGCAAGAACAGGTTCTGGGAAAACCGCTGCTTTTGGACTACCTACGCTAAACGCATGTGAACCAACAGGACAACTGCAGGCGTTGATACTAACTCCAACTAGAGAGTTGGCCAATCAGGTTGCAGAAGAATTAAACAATATTCAAGGTGATTATGGATTGGCTATTGTCACAGTATATGGCGGTACTGACATCGAAAAACAAGCACGACAACTAAAGTCGGGTGTTGACATCATCGTCGGAACTCCTGGCAGGGTGATGGATATGACAGAACGCAAGCACATTAGTTTAGAGCATCCTAATTTTTTTGTTTTGGATGAAGCAGATAGAATGCTTGATATGGGATTTTTCCCAGATATTATGTGGGTAATTGACCGTATGAATAATCGCTCACAAACATTGCTATTTTCCGCAACATTCCCGCAGGAGATAATTGATGCTGCAAATGAATTTATGAAAGAACCTGACTTTGTTTTAACAAATACCGAACAGCTCGACATACCTCCTATAGAACAATTTAGTGTTAGGGTGGGCCGAGCAAATAAGTTATGGGTTGTAGGTCGATTATTAGTAGGGATGGAAAAAGAAGATCAAACTATAATTTTTACAAATACAAAAAGAATGGTAGACTTATTAGTACAAAGACTAAAGAAACACAGATTTAGCGTGGATGGCCTTCATGGAGATATGTCACAAAACCAGCGTGAAAGAATTATTTCGAATTTCAAAGAAGGAAATTCCAGCGTCGTAATAGCAACAGATGTTGCTGCCAGAGGTATTGATGTAGATGGAATAACTATGGTAATCAATTATGATGTTCCTGATGATGTAGACAGTTATGTTCACAGGATTGGGCGCACAGGAAGAATCGGTAGAAAAGGAGAGGCATGGGTATTAGTTGGTAGAGATGATGTTCCACAATTGAGCAAAATAATCGCAACCCACTCACTCCAAGTCACCGAAGTAGAAGCTCCCGAACTCCCAAGCGGAGTGGATAGAGACCCAGTGAAAAAGCAAGATGACAATAGTGAAGCAGCAGATGTTTTTGGTATGGTTCCCGTAAGATTAGAGACTACCTCTCTTTCAAAATATGAAATACTAAATCAGGTAATGAGTTCTCTTAATTGTGACGAATTAGCAGTAGGCGATATCACAATTTCAGACAAACACACTGTTGTAGAAATTCACACTAAGCACGCAACTCTTGCTCTAAAGGCTTTCAATAGTCGAAACATTAGTGCCTCTGTCGTAAATATCTAATCATCCCTCTTCGCTAATTTTGCGTTTGAGCCTTTCTAGAGGGTCTTTCTCAATTGAAATCACCGTTGATGCAATGCCCAATAGTCCAAGGGTTGCAAGAGACCATGCAGTTTGTATTTCCTGTGCCCACTTGTCATTTGCATCCCCACACGCTTCAGGATCGGAAATCAATCCTTCGCACATATCCCTCGTTTCTTTGGCATCCATGGCGGCTTCATCAGCCAACACACCGACTACCGCAATCAAAATGAGGGCTAGAGAGGCTATCAAAGCAGCCTTGTGTATTGGTTTCCATTCTATCCGGTAAATAAATTTCCACTTTTCCTTATTTTCAAATTGTTCTTTTTTAATCCTATGTCCAGCATTAACCCACTTGAACCAAATTAACCACATTACTACTAAGACGATTAAGAAACCCCATTCATACACAAAGGTATGGAAGTCGTGCATTGGTTGTTCACAACCAAGCAAGTTTGGGTTCGCATTGCAACCCTGTATAGCAAGCGGATAAAGAACTACTAATCTAATAATGTTCAGAACATATACAATACCACAAGCCACAAGTGCACTCTTAATTCTCAATCTTTGGGGAACTCCTGTTGTCATCATAATTAGAACACTAATGAATAACATTTCATGAACTCCTGCACATTCATCGGATACATACAACCGAACTTGATCATAGTAGAAGTCTTCGTGACGAAGAGTAACTAGTGTCGTCCAACCATTGTATTCCTCAAGAGTTGCAGAACCACTTCCATAGATTAATTCAGTCAAATGATACCAAATCCATGCTTCAGATTCTTGAATTAGTCCCAGTGTATTTGTTGGTTGGGTTATGAACCAATAAAATAGTTCAACAACTAACAACGCAAGTGGGATTCTGAGATATGCGAAAGATAGTTTGCCAAATTCTGCCCAAGATAGGTCCTCGGGCTGTGAGTTTATCGGCTTGGACTCGTCGCCCATGCAGGTGAGTAAATCACCTCATTCATGAAACCTCACTCGTGGGAGGATTGAAGTTGCCTATCCCATCGGGATAATTGTGGAGCCGACTCACAAACTAGACGTGTTGGGTCACTACTGTCCAGTTCCCGTCAATCATGCCAGGAATGCTTTGCTAAAATTGAATGTAGGAGAGATATTACTGGTTGTCGCAGACGACCCTGAAACAATTCATGATATCCCATTACTGGTCAGTAGAATGGGGCATAACCTTCTTGGTACAGAAGAAAACTCTGGAGAATTTCATTACACAATTGAGGTGAAACAATGAATCTAAATGAAATACCCAGTACAGCCAGGCTACCGACAAAATACGGGGAATTCAACATAAGAGTGTTTCATGAAAAAGAGACTGGATTAGACCATGTTGCGCTGTATATTGGAGATATGTCAGGGCCAGATCCAGTTTTAATGCGCGTCCATTCCGAGTGCTTAACTGGTGATGCCTTCGGTTCATTACGCTGTGATTGCGGGCCGCAATTAGATGCTGCTTTACAAGCTATTTCAAAACGAGGATGGGGAGTATTGCTCTATTTGAGACAAGAAGGAAGAGGAATAGGATTGCATTCAAAAATTCAGGCATATCATCTTCAAGACCAAGGCGCTGATACATTGGATGCTAATCTTATGCTTGGTTTACCTGGAGATGCTAGAAATTATCAAATGGCTAGTATAATGCTGAAAGCACTCGAGATTGAAAGTGTCTCCATACTATCAAACAATCCAGATAAAGTTCAACAATTGAAAAAATATGGGATAAATGTTGCAAAAAGAGTACCTCTAGTGGTAGGTATTGCAAATGAAAACAGAGAATATTTGCAAACAAAGGTAGATAGGATGGGTCACGAAATTGAATTTGGAGATGTTTAGATGGTAAAGATTGATGCGACATATGATGGAAATTTGCGCTGCACTGCAACTCACGTAAAATCGGGCGCAACGTTACGAACAGATGCTCCATTGGACAATAATGGCAAAGGTGAATCATTTTCTCCAACAGACTTGCTTTCAACGTCAATGCTCACTTGTATAATGACAATAATTGCCATGAGAGCAGAATCAAAAGGATTAGAAGTTAAGGGTATGAAAGGCAGTGTGACCAAGCACATGGCATCTAGCCCAAGGAGAATAAGCAAATTGGAGGTTACTGTGTCACTTCCTAATCATCTTGATATCGATGAGAGGACATGGCTAATTACAGAGGGTTGCAATTGCCCAATATGTTTGTCTGTTAGTGAAGAGATGGAAGTTGAAATAAACTTTGAATAGGTAATTTGGGATAATTTTCCATAGCAAACTTCTATGAATTGCTTACTATGAATTACAAGGGACACATTTGAGTTCTATTACTGATTGGGATGTATATGTCTAAGGTATTGATGATTACTGCAACTGGCGGAACTAACTACGAATTAGCAAAAAAATTTGCAACTAAAGCAGAAGATTTAGGACATGATTCAGACATTGTAGATCTCTCGGAAATAGACTTCCCAATGTTTACAGTAGCGCGTTCAAAAGAACTGGAAACCGTTGCAGGTATGAGTGAATTAAAGCAGAAAATGGGGGATGCAGATTCTTGGATAGTTATCGCTCCGGAGTATAATGGCTCTATGCCTCCTACCCTGAACAACACTGTTGCATGGTTAAGTACTGAATGGAATGATTTTAGGGCTTTATTCAATCGTAGAAAAGTTGGTCTTGCAACACACAGTGGTGGTGGTGGTGCTCATGTCATAATGGCAATGCGACAGATGTTTTCGTTCCTGGGATGCATTGTGATTGGTAGAAACTGCATTGCTAACAAAAATAAGGATGCGAACCCAGAGACTGTCGAAGATATGCTGAGGCAGTTGTTTGATTGATAAGTTATGGAGAGATTATTGTAGATAACAATGAATGTTACATTACAACCTTAGGAGAAGAATGGGAAAGAATCGGAGATTGCAATGTTCATATGAATGTTAAACGAAGACTACAGAGAACTGTTATCAGAGGACATGAGGGGGATGATTTACTCGATGAGGGTGCAGAATCTGCCGTTTATACAATAACTGGAAAGATGAAGATGGATCAATACAAGCGGGTTCTAAGTATATTCAGAAGAGATTAGCCTTATTTTCATGACCCGTTCGAAGATAGGCAAATGAAAGCTATCTTTGCAAGCATAGATTATGATAGCAAAACTGGGGATTTTGAATTCATATTACTTGAAGACGCTGAGAAGGACGACATAGTCTCATGACGAAACAGCAATGACTTGCGCTTGCTTACAACAACCACTAGCAAAGTTCAGACAGCTCTAGCGAACATCAACCAGCCAATATTCATTATCAAAGCTGGTAGTGCTAAGAAGAATATTGTGATTGATACCGGGAATGCTAGAACGAAGTTAGCCATCAAAAAGACAGTAACTGCGAGCATCATAATTTGAACAGCTCTCAATACTCCGGGAGCATATCTTATCATGAAGTTAGGGTTTGTTTCGACCTGCGACATACACTATGATTAGTAGGTCAGTATATAATAGGCTGTTTATTTCTACCTTATTTTTTAACTAGAACAAGACAACATAGAGCAACCGACCCGGTTTTTCGCCCATTCAGGCATCTTTTGATAATAATCGGTTTCAAATTCTTTCTGTTCAGCATATGGATCCTTGAGAAGTTGGTGTAATTGATTACAGATCAAGTAGTCATTATCCTCGGCGGCATCTATTGCTAATTGTGCCATCCAGTTCCGCAAAACATACTTTGGATTATTAGCCAACATAATCTTTCGATCCGGACTTCCATTAACTCTTTCCCACCAAATTTCCAACCAAGAATCCCACTCCTTTACCGGTGCGTTCTCAAAATTATAAAATGCATAACTTAGTTCATTGATGTCTGGACTGGTTATATGACACAACTCTCTAAAAAATATGGTCATATCTATCTCGCATTTTTGAAGAAGGTTGGTTAGTTCGGATAGTAGTTCAGCATCCTTAGGACTACGATCGGCAATTCCTATCTTGTTTAACCATAGTAATTCCCTACTTGTCTCGTATTGGGATACATAGTAATCTAAGACATCATACAATTTCTCTGGATTTTCCATAATCGGTGACACAGATTCTAGAAATCTTGCAATATTCCAAGCACCTATTTCTGGCTGATTCCCGAAACAATACCTTTTTCTTCCCGAATCAGTTGTATTAGGGGTCCAACCTAGGTCGAAATCTTCTATCCATCCATATGGTCCGTAATCTATTGTTAAGCCATGGATTGACATATTATCAGTGTTCATTACACCATGAACAAAACCAACTCGCATCCAATGAGCAATCATTTCTGCCGTTGATTTTGCAATTTCTTTGCACCAGAGTATGATACTATCGTCGTCCTTAATACTGTGATTCTTGAAGTGGTTGCTTACGGTGTGGTCTAATAATATCTCTAGTGTCTCTTTGTCACCCCTTAACGTATGGATTTGAAAACTTCCAAATCTGATGAAACTTGGTGCTACTCTACAAACTACTGCGCCTGGCTCAAGTTTGCTATTTCCATCATACATCATGTCCCTCAAGACCATTTCTCCTGTTGTAACTAGAGATAGTGCCCTTGTTGTCGGTACTCTCAAATGAAACATGGCTTCGCTACACAAAAACTCCCTGATTGAAGATCGCAGAACCGCTTTTCCATCAGCAAAACGGGAGTAAGGAGTTTTTCCCGCACCCTTCAATTGTAACTCTAGGACTCCCGCTTTTGTTTCAACTTCGCCAAGAGTAATTGCTCTTCCATCACCCAATTGACCAGCCCAGTTACCAAACTGATGACCTCCATAACGTTGAGCGTATGTATCCATTCCCTTCACTTGGCTTCCACCAGATAGGATATCCTCACCACCGTAGTCAAGCCCTAAATCTTCGGCCATCTCTTTTGACCACAATCGCATTTTCGGACTTTTAGGGGGTGTTGGAATAACCCTTGACCAACAAGCTCCAGGAACTTGTCTTGGTTCTCCTCCAACTTTAGAGTCACCAGGAGTTTGGGTCAGAAATCGATTCTTCCAGCTAAGGTTAGCCAACTTGCCCATGCCATATACTACCTAGTCACGGTTTTCAATGTGTGTACGCAACATGTTCATGTCTTATTGAAACAGGGGGTTTACATGGGCGCCAAGATTAACCTAATCAAAACCACATTGCCAAAATCAATTAGAGAGTTTGAAATAACCAATTTTTCTCAAACCCTTCTGGATTGTGGAGCCGCATGTGTTTCTCATTCTATAGTCAGTTCAGCATATTATTGGGAAGGTGAGATGGTATCTGAAGAAGAGTGGGCGATTGAAGTAAAGGTCGCTGTCTCAAAACTTGATGTGATATTAGAAAAAATCAAAGAAATTCACCCTTATGATATTCCACAAATTTTAGTTGCAAAATACGAATCATCGATAGATTACTTTGAATGGGTAGCGAAAAACTCTGTTAGGAATTAGTGGAGCAAGTGTGTACAAACGGGCGACCCCTCGCCCACTCCGAAAAACACTCGCTCCGTTTTCGGAGCAATATCACCTGCCTGTCATTGAATTTAAACCTCTAGATTGTTTACACGATGTGTAATATCTTAATTTCATTAGCAAAAAAGAGGTTTTATGTCAACTAAACTACTGTGCTATACCACTCTGCCGATGGCTTGTGCCAATCTCTTAACTGGTCGGTCTCTAGTAGAATTTGGATACCGTCACCTTCTTCATAAAATGTCCAATCGATAGTATAGTTTATTGTCAATTCGTTGATTCTAAAGGTGTCATCAAAAATAATTTCTTCGTGCACCACTAAATCATCTTGCGTCCATTGAAGAGTGGCCCTTAAATGACAATCTTGAAATGGAAATCTAAGAGAACATGGCTCACTGCTTCCATCATGCTCAACTGAAACAGATCCCTCCATGATAACAGGAAGTTGTGTGGCTTGCAGATCAATTAACGTATCTTTGGCGTTTGGAGCACACGTGCATTCCATGTTATCTGCTTCTACTACACCTTTCAAATGCACAGTAATCAAAAGCTCAGTAATATCAATACCATATTCAGTGGACATTGTTGCCTTTACAATATAGTGTCCGGGTAATTCATACTGATGGGATGTTATCTGTCCATTGCCGTAGCTTCCATCACCAAATTCCCATTCCACCCCAATTGCATTTCCTTGAATTGAAAATACGAACTCGTGGCGGATGTAAGTAACCACTTGCTCTTCATTATTATCACCATTATCCACCTCTATTAATTTGTAATGGTTTGTTCCCTCAGCAAAGTCGACTCTAGCCGTCACTTCAATTTTTGATTTCCT
>DAZU01000114.1:44880-45162 GCA_002507425.1 Euryarchaeota archaeon UBA53 | reverse complement strand
CCACAAAGATATCGACGCAGTTGCTCTGCAGATTAAGACGATATGCGACAACGGTGGAATCAGTCTAAGAGGGCCTATTCCTCTACCTACGAGGCGCCTTGTAGTGCCTTGCCGCAAAGCCCCAGATGGAGAGGGTAGCGAAACCTACGATCACTGGGAGATGCGCATACACAAGCGTCTTTTAGAGATGGATATCTCAACCGGCAAGGATGAAAGCGCACTTAGACAAGTGGCAAGGATTCCAATTCCAGATACTGTGAGCATCGAATTGTCGATGCGTAC
>DAZU01000114.1:700-44478 GCA_002507425.1 Euryarchaeota archaeon UBA53 | reverse complement strand
GTGTTAGTGTTATACTCTATATGGTGGCATCCTCAGCAAATCCAGATTCAATCAAGTAATCTGCTGTCATTCTGTCAAGGAATAACACATCTCCCGCTCCCAATTCAATCTCTCCATCGCTGGTTATGATTGGTTCATCCATTGTTTTGAGTATACGAACCCTCAATAAATCTCCTTGACTTTCACTCTCAGACGCTTCGTTGTGTGTCTCAGTGTCAGCAATTTCGGATTCTGCCCAAGCGTCAAAATCCATTTCCTTCTTCTTTCTTGAGGGAGCTAACTCCATTGTTGCCGCATGGATTTCTACGTCTGAATTCTCAACAGGGTTATTCTCAATTCGTTCCACAGAAGCACCCAACTCAGGAAACTCATCTGTTTTTGCTAAAATTTCCTCCTCATCTATTTCTGGATCGATTAGTGGTTCCTCGTTGTCCTCAAGGGCTATTAGCGGAGGTCCACTACCGGTAAGCCCCCCTTTTTGGTCAGTGTACGAGTCTAGTTGTGTTGTCCCCGGTGCGACGATTAGGGACTCTGTTAACTCCTCAATAGCCAACCCCATTTGTATGCCATTCCAGTTAACACTGTGTTTGAATTTGTTTAGTTGTTCAGTTGCGTTTGCATAGAATTCCCTTTCTGATGGGTCATGACGAGACCAATCTAGACTAGCTAGATCTTGTCCTTGTGTTCCCCCTTCAGATCTAAGTGCAATACTTGCAGAGTGCTGGACTAAAGCAACTATTCGCTTCCTCGCCAATTCGGATGCTGTTCTGCGGATATTTGCTTGTCTTTTCTGGAGCGTCTGTAATTTTAGAGATGGTCCGACAGTTCGGTAGACTTCGTGAATCTCCATTTCAATCGTGTCCAATAAAAGTCCAATGTTATCCCAAAATTCAGTTCGGGGTAGAGGCATTGGGACACTTCTACCTGCTTGCTGTCGAAGAGTTGAGAAAAGGTGTTCCTCGACCTCTTTAGCCTGAGCAGGTGAAAGCAATTTACGCTCGGCCATGAATAATACCGTGGCGCGGGCCATCTATCAACCCTTCAATTGTTTTTACAATACAACCAAGACGAAGATTCAAACATCTAAACCTTGAGTTCACCTTCGGTGAACCCGATCAGACAAGCCATCTATCTTGCTGTTTTGATGGTCCTATCCCCATGGGCAGCGGCTGACATTGCAACATGGCAGGGCCCAGATAGTTCTCCAGATGATGCAGGTATTTCACATTCTAACTCCACGTATGAAGGGTTTGAAATTCCTACAAATTCAACAATTACTGGATCACAGTTCAGTATAGCCCCAAAGTGGATACCTTCACAAAATAACGGTTCATCCTGGTCTGCATATGATTTGGGAGGATTTTCTTCAGGAATTTCAGATGGGACATCATATTTGACATCCAATGGTGATCTTACTTTAGCACCGATTTCAACATATGGTGAGATGACAGATTTTGAATCTATAACTCCGCAGTTTAGTTCTTGGAGCACGCAGGGTGACTCCTTGTGGATACCAGTTAACCTTTCTTCTGTGAATTACGGTCCGCAAAACGCAACCTCAGGTGATTATGCAGCAGGTAGTAATGGAACGATACCTCCTGGAACAACAGGATACGTGAGATCCCAGTTTTGGGAAATTCCCGATGTGGTGAGAAATTTCTCTTTATCATTCGATAGATGGAATAGTTTTGATTCAGATGACGAATTTGGCCTTGAATATTCCATAGATAATGGACAAACATGGGTTTCTATTGATAATTGGTCAGGATTCAGTCAAACTTGGCAAAGGCAGGAATACTCACTAGACAACATTTCACAAAGTGCTAACGAGATTGGATTTAGGTTCTATGTTGAATCCTCACAAAATTCATCCGCAGATGTAGGCTTGTTTATTGATACATTTAACCTATCAAATGATGGTGAACCACTTCGAGCATGGTTTCATGGTAATACATCCGGACAATACTCGAGTAATGCAAATGGGACTCTTATGGTACCAGTGGACTTGTCTGGATTAACAAATCCATTAGAGCTTACATACTGGGCTAATTGGGATATCCAAGGTGGAAATTCAGACAATCTAAACGTTATGATTTCTCAAGATAATGGCTCAACTTGGTCGGTAATAAGTCCTCTTCCTGGTGTTCCGGGCCAAAGTACAGTCTCTGGAGGTTCGACATTTACACAGCAATCCTATGGTTGGAGAGAACTAATCCACCCGCTCCCTCCATGGATTGTTGGACACCCTAATGCACCTAGCAGCCTTTTGAAATTCCAAGTCCAAACAGATTCGTCAATAAATTACGGAGGTAGTGGTATTGATGGCTGGGAAGGCATAATGATTGATGACCTCAAGGTCTTGTCAGCGATGGGTACACAAAATAGTCTGGTTCGATTATTACAAAATTTCACAGACAACTCAAGCCAATATTTGCAGTATAACTCAGGAAGCAGCAACGATTGGGCCTACATAGACTGGAGTGGTCACAATGGACCATGGGCAATATCAGAAACATTCGATCAAATTCAAGGCTTGCCAGAAGGATGGCGAGTTGACCATGTACGAGGCGAATCAAAGTGGGAAAGAGGCGAAATCGAAAATGATGATGGATACGGACCAAATTCTTCGGTTTGGCCGAGTGGTTACAACGGTGTGGGAATAAACCTTGAAGGACAATATACAAACAATGTGTATACTCACTTAGTCTCACCCCTCTATCAGATACCATCTGATGCTACTGCAAGATTAACATTTAACCACTGGGTTTGCACAGAAAGTGCTTGGGATGGAGGAACAATTTTTACTTCAATAGATGATGGATTGACCTGGCAACCTTTTGGCCAAAACATAACAGGTTTCTATGAGATAGTTTCCCAAGTAAATCCGAATTCGCCATTCCATGGAATGGGAATTTTTGACGGTTCAACCGTTGCTAATGGTTGCGGTAATTCAAACTTAAATCACACTTTTTCAAGGATAAGCGGTGACATATCCCATCTTGCTGGCAATGATGTAAGAATTCGATTTTCATTCTTCTCCGATACATATGTTGAGGAAGATGGGTGGTACATTGACGATGCAGGTATTGTTATTGACAGATTTAGGTCGCAAGGCGTTTGGACCAGTCCTCCAATAACAGCCGGTAATTCGGGCTGGGCTAGATTAACATCCCTGTATGAACAACCCCATGGAACTAATCTCACAGTTGATGTTTTGGACGCATCGGGAAATATCATCGAAGGACACCAAAATAAAACATTACCATTTAATCTAAAAGTCGCTGCATGGGAGTATCCTGAGTTGAGATTTAGACTTTATTTCAGCTCAAATAACGAGACTTTAACTCCTAGAGTAAAAATACTCCATCACGGAATTACCGAATATTTCAATCATGATTTGTTGCGCGCTGCTGACGATAATCTGCCCAGTTGGATATTTGATCAAGACCAACCAGTGTCTCAAAATTCAGAATATACATTTACAATCGAATTGCCTCATTGGAGGACATTCGACAGTGTGAATCTCGACTGTGTTGGCAATATTTCCGCCCGTATCAAATCTATCCCAGGGAAAGTTCCATTCTTGGGTCCGACAAGTCCGAGTAGCAGCCTCGGATCTAGCTTTATCATAGACGAAGCAGAGTGTGGAGAGAACATGGCTAATCCATTCGGCCCCGCCCAAGACATATCAATCGAGATTCAAATCGAATCAGGTGAGATATTTGAATGGATAAAAATTGAGCCAGTGACACTTTTAGCTCCTTTGAATCCATCCATAGATTTGGGTGAAGATGGTCAAGTTGATTGGGCTTGGCAAGGAGACTTCCACCTCACCAACCGCCTGCATTCGCTAAAAGTAGATGGAATCACTCAAAATCTTTCCAACAATCTCGGATTCAAGGTTGAATATCATCATAATCTATCATTTTCGGTCTTACTACCTTCTCGCAACCTATCTAATCAATCCTGGAATTGCGCAGTATCTTACAATTGCTATCGTGGAGGAATAAACTTCGAAACTAATGGATCAAGTTTAGCATCATACAGTGAGTATCATGTTGAGATTCATGCCAATGGTTTTTCTCATCAAATGACGGAATTGGAAATTCGCTTCACATCTTCAAACTCTAGTTTTTTCAATCTGTATTCCCTGAATTATATCTCTGGATTTGAACATTCGATAGATATTAATTCATCACTCAGCGATTTATTTATTCCAAATCAACAAACAATGTCTGTTCTATCGGTAAAAATTTCAGCAGACAGAGGCGGAGTTTTCTTTGATGGGCAAGTCGATTACGAAAAAACGATTGAAGACCGATGGATAACCCTTCCCAACAAGACCTTTATCCCGGGCCGAACTCAAGTTGCAGTGTCTCATCACGAATCATTAAAAGATACACCTTCTCTATCATCTGTGAAATTGGTATTATCATCTAGCAACTCACAACAAGATTCGTTTGCGGAAATTACTATTGATAATTTGGACAGTGGTGGACGCTTTATCCAAAATTCAGGAGCGGGTGTAATTACTCTAGATGTGCAAAACTCTAGTTGGGATGGGATGAATGCAACTTGGTCTTTAAAATCAAATTGGATGTTAGACGACAATCCGAGAATTTACTGGTTGGTATATGCAATTAATGCTGAGGGGCTGTATCTTGGTCCAGCAGTAGGCATTACAGGGAATGCTCAATATGCCGCATCTACGAACGATCTCGAAGTTATCTCTCTAAGAGCATGGTCGCAAGATAGGCCTCTTCATGACATAAGTGAGCCTTTGTGGCCTTTGAATGTAAAACCATCAAGCGAGGTTGTTATTCAGGGAGAGGTACGATATTCAGGGGTAAACAACGATAACCCTATGCCCAACGAAGTCGATGTCATAATATCTTTACAATCTGAAGGAAATATTTTGTCCAACTTTTCCGCAAACATAGATCGGTATGGGAAATTCAACTTGACTATTGAAATTCCCGAGTATGTGTTTGACAGTGGAGAACTTGTTTACATAGTTCCTAAGTTGATTAATATTGGTAATAACAATCAAAATACTGCGAGTGACGCAACATCGCAATTCCAACGAGCGAGTTTTATCTTTGACGATAATAACTCAAGGGTTGTATCATTACAAATTGCAGCCCCTGGTGGAAATCAGCCTGCTGATGGACATGTTTGGCATCCTGGTCAAGATATACCGCTAATACTCCATTTACAGGATGATAATGGTCTACCAGCTACAATGCAATTGTGGTACAACCGAAGCGGCCGAGGGTGGGAATCCATTGATTTTCTTATTCCAATCGACTCAACCGATGTCGTCATTGACATACCCCTTATCGATGAATCAAGTATTCCTCTTCCAAACCAACAAGATGGGTATTTAGATATCTATGTAGAAGGCAAAGATCTTGCTGGAAACCAATTATTAGAAGGCGGTAATTCAACAAATCCCTATGCAACTGTATATGTTCAGCCTAGGTATTCTACAATTGTGAACGGAGACTCTATTGGATTAAATCTGGTCAACGGATTTTTGCTGTCAGGAAATACCCATGAATTTAATTTTACATTGTCAGACCAAAACGGTATTGATTCAATAGATCGTGTGAGTCTTGATCTGTCAAAAAATCATGGTTATTGTGATATTGAGTGGACCCCATGGAATGGAGAGATATCATATGATTCTGGATGTTTCATTAGATCCCCAAGAGTTGAACTCTCAAAGAGGTGGCAGGTAAATACTTGGGATGTAAAAATTTTATTTGAATTGAGGTGGGACTTAATCGATGACATAGATGAAGGAATGAAAACCCCATCTCTGAATTTTTGGGATGAGAATGCACCGTTGGAAGGATTTTCTTCAATCAGCCTTTTTTCTTGGCAACTTTATCAGGGATTAGATCTTAAGATATTAGATGCAATAGACAAAATCGCCCCTCTTGGAGAGTTTGTGGACGACATACTATACATCCATGCACAGGATGCTGTGGATATCGAGGTTTGTGCGTTTCATAGGGGCTTGAACATACCGGCTGAAAATTTACCGTTTAGTGCATCATATACCATTGAACTAATTGGAAATAATGATACTTCATCTATGGTTGGGAATTTCAATGCAAATGGTAAATCAACTAATCGATTCGTTATTGATTCAGCGTTTTATGGAACACAGATAAAATTACTAGCAGAAATTGACGGCGTTTCAAGTCATAATAGAACTGGGGACGAAATGAATATACTCATCGACAACGCTCCTCCAACCCTTATTCTTGCACCGGGGAACTTAGTGAGCATAGATTCGGACGGATTGGAAAATGTTCCCGTTGAAGTAACACTGCATGATGACGCCGGTTTTTCATTATCCTCTGTGGCTATAAATTGGAAATTTGTAAACAATGGACGTATAATAGATGGATCGGAAGGGACCGATACGATTCCTGTGAAATTTCAAAGTGATTCTTCAAGCTTATACTCTGGAAATGTAGATATGAACACATCTTTGAATTTACAAAAAGGAGATTCAATTATTATCTGGTTTACAGCAACAGACGCCGCAGGAAGGGAGGCTGTTGGTGTTGGTACTAATCAGGCAAATCCGTTTGAAACCGTTGTAAGGTGGATCGCATATGAGCCAGAAATTGCTGAGATAGTTGCCAATCCTTATCGTCCAGAAATAGGAGATATAATCACTATCCAGTGCACTGTTACCAACATTGGAGTCATGGATGGAATGTCAAATCTGACATTGTTTGGAGAGAATAATAGAAGTTTTGAAACAGTAAATATTTCATTGAAATCCGGCGCTAGTAGTGTCCATAAATTTGAGATAGAAGCTTGGAAAACCGGAGATTTGGGACTCTTTATACAAATCGACGGTGATGAAAATGTGATTATTCCAATATCTAACATTAAACAACGATCTGACGACTCTGCTGCATCTCAAAGCACCATCTTATCCCTCGCCGTATTATCAGTTTTCGTCTCAGCACTTATTCTCATAATCGCCTATATCAGACGGAATCAGTATCATGAATATGATGAGGAAGAATGATGTTTAATGAACTCAGCCGACAACCAAAGCCGGAGTACCCGAGTGGTCAAAGGGGGCGCACTCAAGATGCGCTGCGAAATGCTTCGTAGGTTCAAATCCTACCTCCGGCACTCCCAGTTCCCTAATGAATATCAGTAACCTATGTCACGGAGGATTGCGTTTACTAGGGGTCTAAATGTGTCACCGTGCGGATATGGAGAAACCACGTCAGCTACGTCTGCCAAATCTTTGAAACATCCTCCAACAGCTACGCTGTGACCTACAATCGCAAACATTGGTATGTCGTTGGGAGCATCTCCTACCGCTAAGATCTCTTCAGCAGACAAGCCCATTTTTTCTAATGCTATCTTGAGGCCTGAGCCCTTATCTAAGTGTGGCTCCATAAGGTGAATAGCAAACCCCGTCTTCACTACCGATAAATCGCTATATTCACTTTCTTCGATACATCTAGTTATCGAAATCAAGTCTTCATCAGGGAACAAGCACCATTCAGACTCTCGCCAATCATTTGTGTGTATCCCATCAGCATCTATGTTTACAACTGTTGAAAGGTAGTTTGCAGCTTCTTTGGCGCGCTCTCCACTCGCTCTAACTATTGGCTTTCCCCAATTAGGGTGCCAAACAACTCCTCCGTTTTCACAAACCATTGGCCCACTCGCACCAATAAACCGCCATAGCCCATATGTTAAACCTCTAACATTACCAGTTGCTAAAATTATGGGAATTCCGGCATCCTCTAATTCTCGCAGTGCCTTGATTGCGCCGAGATGGATCTTCTTGTTTGAATCTGTGATAGTTCCGTCTATGTCAACAGCGATTGCTTTAGGTTTCCAATTATCTGGTAACCACTTCATGGAAATCCCTCGGGGTTGTTGTTCAATACGCTTACTATGCGAGCATTCATCATCGATGAATAATTGCATGGGTTTGTGCAGGAAGATTCGTCTGAATTCTTATCCCTCGAGGACGATGAATCCTCTGAGATGGAAAAACCTCAGAAATCGTCTAGTAAGCCAGTTCCTATCAACCTACAATCATCTGGATCATACCCTACGCAGTCAAGCAATACAATAGATGCTGAAGTAGTTGATATGACAATTGTCGAAGAATTTGCGGGAAATTATACAGTTATGTGGCCAATTGAAGACATGGATTGTCCGGATTGTGCGTACAAAGCGATGAGTGCATTGAATCGTCTCCCACAAGTAGATAGATCAATGATTAGTGCTACTGAGGGTACTGTGACTTTAGACGTAAATTTTGAGAAAGGCAGTGCCTCAGAAGCTTCTGCAATTCTTAGCTCTCTAGGTAATCCTCCGAACCTTCCTTACATGCAGATATCAGGTGTAAAAGCATCAGATGTCGCTAGTCGTCATTCAGTTACTATCAAACGGTTACCAAGGATATTCAAACGGCAGCCAGGTGTTCTGGATTGCAAGGTTAACAAGCAAGGGGAAATTATCTTACAAATGCTACCAGAACCCGCCAATGACCTACGTATAGTAATGGAAGACGCTTTGAAACAAATAATCGGTGGGAATTATGAATTGAAAGAAGAAACAGGAAAAAGAATTCTTCCTTCGCAATGGAGGATGATAGGAGCCGGGTTTTCTTTTGTAATGTTGGTTTTAGTAATTATTTCCGAGTCCCTTTCAGGTAACAGGTGGTTAGTTGGAGCCTTCGGGTTAAGCGGAGTATTACTCGGAGGTTACAAGATGATGAACCAGGCTTGGGCTTCTGTAAAAAATCGCCAACTTGTATTCCAATTATTAACATCACTTGCGGTTATTGGAGCTTCCATACTAGAGGCTTGGAGTGAGGCTCTAATGGTTATCATTCTGGTAGCTTGGACAGAACATATGAAGGAAGAGGGGTTAGTAAAATCTAGGAAGGCAATGCAAGGTGGCTTAGATCGTATACCACGTATGGCAAGGAGAGTATCAAAAAAGTTCAGTGGAGGATTTAGTATTGTTAGCACCCCCCAGCCCATAACCCCTGAAGCATTCAATACATTTACAGGTGAGGAAATTCCAATTGGCTTAGTCATCAAAGGGGACCATCTAGAAATTCGCAGCGGAGAATTAATTCCTGCTGATGGTGTTATTATTTCTGGATCTGGTTCAATAAATCGAGCCCCACTTACTGGTGAGTCCGTACCAGTTGAGGTGGCTGTGGGCGATGAATTGCAAGCAGGTTTGACTTTGGCAAGAGGTCCTGTAAAGATTGACGTCACGGCGGTAGGAGATGATACAAGATTGTCAGGGTTGATTGACAAGGTATACGAATTCAAAGAACAGCCTACTCGATTACAAGGGGCAATAGAAAGTTTTACTGCAATATGGATTCCTGTTGTTTTGATAGGCGCTTTCTTAGCATGGTTGATTCAACCTGGGGCAGACCCAAAACTGATACTACTTCTGTGGGTAGTTGCTTGCCCGTGTGCTTTATTATTGGCCTCACCAATACCCCATGCAGCAGGTCTTGCTAGAGCAGCAAGAAACGGTACGATTGTAAGAGGTGGTGATGTGTTGGAATCTCTTTCAAAAGTCAATCTAGCCCTTATTGACAAAACAGGAACACTTACCTCAGGGAAGCCTAGAATAGGTAAAATTACTCTATCTCGGGGTCGTAAAAGAGAATCTGCAATTGGGCTTGCTGCTGGTATTGAGGCCTCGTCTAATCACCCATACGCACAGTCAATTATATCCTATGCTTCGAAAGAAGACATCCAGCCACTGAACGTATCGAGTATAACCGACGGAGAGGATGGGGTATATGCCAAATTAAATGGTGCAGATGTCGCTTTTGTTAGAGCAAATGAGTCCATGCTAACTGGGAAACTTTTGACCGCATTAAAAGAAGCGCAAAAAGAAGGACATGGAGCAAGCTTACTAACAAAAGAAGGGAAACCAGTCGCATTATTTACATTCATTCATGATGACATAAGAGATGGCAGTCCCGAGTTAATAAAAACTCTATATGAGCAGGGTATTAATGTAGAAATCCTATCGGGCGATAATCAAGATGCGGTCAATAATATGGCGAGAGAAATTGGTATGCCACAGTCGGCAGTAAGGGGAGATATGACTCCTGAAGCAAAAGTAAGGTGGGTGCAAGAAAGGTCCAAGACTCACATCACGATGATGATTGGAGACGGATTTAATGATGCAGCTGCCATGGCAGCCTCGGACGTAGGAATTGCGATTGGCAGTGGAGAATCAACCAATCTAGAAGCAGCCGATGTATTAGTTCCGGGTGAAGATCCTAGATTAATTTCTCAGTTAATTAACCACTCAAGAAAAACAAACTCTGTTTTGATGTGGAATATTGTTTATTCTGTTGCAATCACACTGGCATTAGTTTACGGAGTGTTAGTAGATTTATACGACAATTTGGCTTTCGGAGTTCTGGTTCATGAATTAAGTGTGATTGGAGTAATTGTCAACGGGGCAAGGCTTTCGGGTAGTGGAGGAACAGTAAAACTGATACAAGACATAGCAGTTTCTATTTGGAACGGAACAGTCGAATCATATCGCACATTATTCACCATTAACAAACCAAAAGTAAACGCTACCTTCAAGCCTCATAACCATTAGGGCATAATAACGGTGATAGATATGGCTAGGATTCATGCAGACCCGGTCAGCACTTCTCTGATGCATCCAACTCGCAGAGCGCTGTATGTCGCTCTTCTTGATGCTGATGAATACACTACTGTCCAACTTCAGAAAATTGTTGGCGTTGACAGATACAATCTCTATCATCACTTGAGGAAATTAGAATCTCTAGGTTTGGTAATGAATCATAGAGATCAAGGAAGAACTAGATGGTGGTGTGTAATAGATAGAGTACCACTACCAAGCGATGGTTCGATTGAGACTGCTAATAATTCACTTGGGTCAATTGATTTATCAAATCCCAGAGTTCAAGCGGCAGCAAGAACAATGCTAAGGGAATTATTAGACCTTTCTGGATCCAATCTCTCTCTCGAAACTGTGAGTCTGGAAAGTTTAGAGATAATAGGAAGAAAGAACTAAAATTTCACAATGATATTCTAATACAGGATTTGGTTAATTATGCTAGAAGAAGAGACACCTGGTATTGAATCAAAAATTGGGGCACCCGACTTGTCTTGTCCAAAGTGCGACCAACTCTTGCCTAATGGGTTGGGAATTATTCATTGCGTTATGTGCAAATCCGATGTAAAAGTTGAACATGAAGGAACCAGAAAGAAATGGCGACAGGAGAAGGTTAGTTGTCCTGACTGCTCAAAAATTTTAGTTGTGGGAGTGGATAAAAGGCCTGCGAATTTGCAATGCTCAGCGTGTGGCTCTCACTTTGTTCTAAATCCACATAAGCCAAAAGTTGAGATAAGTTGCCCAGCGTGTGATAGAAAATTACGGATGAACAAGCGCCCGGGTGAGAGAGAGGTATTATGCCCAGCGTGTGACGTTTCATTTAAGGTAAAGTTCTGAGGGATTATTGTATGAAAACCACATACAGGATGATGGGTTTAGCAGACTATATTACCATCTCTAATGGCATACTTGGGACCTGTTCGATATTTCTGTTGTTACTAGCGGTAGAGGATATATCAGCTAATCCATATGATGCAGGAATCAAAACTGATTACGTTTGGGGTGCAATGTTGTGTATTCTGCTCTCTGCGCTCGGAGATATTATTGATGGACCAATAGCACGAAGGTATTCTAAGAGGCAGATATTAGGTGGCTCTCTTGACATAATGTCTGATTGCATTTCATTTTGCGTTGCTCCAGCATTATTGGTATTCGTCATGTTTGGAAGGTGGGGAGAAGCAAGCCCGATTTGGACTATCAGCCTTGCAATCGCTTGCTGTTGGTTAATTGCCTGTGGAATGCTAAGACTTGCTAGATTCCAACACGAGAAAGGAGGTAGCGTTCCTTATTTTTACGGTTTAGCCTCGCCAGCAAGTGCAATGTTGATTATTTCCGTTGCGGGTCTGATATGGCTTCAACCCTCCTCAGGGATAGGTCCTGATCTTTCTCAGTCAAATTGTGCTATTTGCTTTGGTGAGGGCGATCATCCGTATCTTGATTTCACGATTTTGCCAATATTGGTAATAAGTGGAGGTTTGATGATATCAGATAGAAAGATGTCTAAATTGAAATCTGGTTTTCCTTTGCGCTTATCGGCAATACAATTTGCAGCTGTATTGTTTGCAGTTATTCACGCAATGTCATTTACAAAAAAGGACGACTTTGCAAGTGATTTGGATGGAACAGCATTCACGATGTTATTATTCTCTATTTCATTGATTTTGATGTTGATTTACATTATCTTCGGACCTTACATTGTAAAAAGCGAAATGAGGTCGGATGAGGATGACTAGTGGTAGATGCGAAATGTCGTATAAATCGTGGCGCGCACAGTGATTTACATCGCGTTCCTTATCTATTATGAGAGCTGGATATATTAGCGGATGGGGATCCTATGAGTGCTAGCGTTAGCAATTCAGGAGCGAAAAGTAGTGATATTAGAGGGGAATCAGGTCATATGGACCTCTCAAAATTAAGGTCACAATTGACGTCCACACCCAGTCCCACTTTGGATCAAACCATGATGAAAAGTTCTCGTTTCCGCGAAGAGGAAAGACTTCGTGCGAATATCAGAAGACAGGCAAAGTTACGCAGAGAGGCACTTGCAGAGCGAATTTCCGTTATGCAAGATAACATGGCGTCAGAACTCGATACGCAACATCAAATGACCCTTGAGTCATTTGAAAGAGACCTACGAAAGCAAATGGAAGATGAGCTATCTAAACTTGAATCTGAGACCTTGACTCGAGAAGAGATTAGACTCAGAGAAATGCACGAGATGCGATTGGAGAGGGAAATCCACTCGTTAACGGAATTATTAGAGGTAGAACAAAAACGCAAGGTCGAGGAACACAGAGTTTCAGTAATTTCTCAACTTGAAGGACAGTTGTCAGAAGAGCATAGGCAAAGGCTTTCATTGCAAAGGGAAAGATTAGAAATTGAATTTAACCAATCGCTACAAAAGAAAATTCGTGAGTTAGAGGCTACAATACAAAATGAGATGGAAAGTCGATTTTTGGATATGGAGTCTATTGAGGTCCAAAAATTGGAAGAGACTCAATCACAAAAGTTAGCGGAGCGAGAAGAATCATTACGTCGCGGGATAAGAACTCGTCTTGAGCAGCAGCTGAAATTGAGATTAAAACAGAGGGAGGCTGCAATGCGGGCTGAATATGAAAGACGCAGCCTTAGGCTAGAAGAGGACATCGCAGTTTCCATACAGGAAGATTTAGAAAATCGTTTGAAATCAGAAACCAAAGAATTGGAAGAAAGGATGAGACAGGACGTTGAATTAGCTGTTGCGAGGCGCAAAGAGCAGTTGCGCGGTGAGGTCGAACGTCAAATTGAACAAAAGCAGTCTGAAAAACTGGCTGAACGTAAAAGCCGACTGCGAGAAAAATATGATTTGACATTTTCCAAAGCTGTCGATGATATATCGAAATCATTGGAATCTGAAATTGAATCTGAATTAGAAGCAAGAATGGACCAAGAATTTGCAGCATACAGAAATGCAAGGGAGGCAGAGATACAGAACCGACTAGCTCGCTTTAGATACGAGAGAGAAGCGGAATTACACGATCAAATGTCAAGCAAGTATGATGCGAAGAAAACAGATTGGTCAGAAAGATTGGAACTTGAATTCCAAGCCAGAGAAACCGCTGCAAGGAAAGCGATTATGTCAGAGATTGATGGCCGTCTGAGGAATGAAAGATTAACTCAAGAAACAGATTTAGATCTGCTCAAAGAAGAAACTGTTCTAGAATTGGAGGCTGAGATGGAGCAGCGTCTTGCAGAATTCAGAGCAAGGAAAGAGGACGAAGTTGCAACTCAGCTTGAAAGGCAATTAGACAAGCGAGAGGAGATAATGAGAAACAAAGCCATGATTGAGGTTCGAAAGCGTGAAGCAAATATCCGCGCTGAGATTGAAGCTCAACTTGGTGTGAAAAGGGCAGAAATTCGCGACAGATTATCTTCCTTAACCCAGCAAATGGATGATTTCCGTCAAATGGCAGAATCAAAAATGAGGGAATCAATAGAGGGTAAAGTCCAGAGTGAGATAGAAGCTGATGAGGCCAGATTAGCCGAACAACAGTCTGAATTTGATACATTGCAATCGCAAGACAGCAGAGCAGAGAAGAGACAATCTTGGCTGCAGGCAATATCGGGTAAGGGAACCCAAGCAAAACCAATCCAGGTTGGCCTTGATCCATCCGCTTTGGGTGCAAGACCTGATTCGCTCGGAGCCGCAGCGGGCAGAGCACCACGTGGTGCCTTAGCACAAGCGGCCGCTCAGCATGCGCCTTCCCTGGGATTGGCGGGCATGAGGGCACCAAGGTCTGCGGCTAAATCACTTAGTGGAGCCCAACCTTTGGCTCGCCCAGTCAAGGCTCCTATTGGTAATTTGCAAGCGTCAACAGGGACAGTTAATTTGCCGCAACCAATCCATCCAAAGATAGTTCGTCAGCCAATTCAGCAACCAGTGGTATCTCTACCAACTGCTATTGAGCCAATAGTCGAACCAGTTAGAGAAGAAATTGTGAAGAAACCAGAACTTGATGTGTCTGGTATATTGGACGTAAAGCCCGAAATCGAGGAAATCGAACCAGAGGAATTGATAGAAGATATTTCAAGCGTGGATGCAGAAGAATCGGTTACAGAGCCACAAGTAATCATAGAAGAAGAACAAGATGAAGCAATTTCAGAAGAAAAAGTCGATATTGAGGAATCTGAAATTAAACCGGTAACGACAGCAACTCTGATGCCCATTAAGAAACTGGAGGCAGTTGAACAAACCACTGTGCTAAAACCCGTAACTAAAGCGGTCCTAACTCCGATTAAAACCCGAGGGCCTCCACCGTCATCAGAGCCGGGAATGAAACCAGGAAGCAGTTCTAACAAAACCGAAACCACAACACTAAGGCCGGTTACTGTATTGAAACCTGTGGAATCGCCAAACACTACTTTAAACATTGAAGAAAAAGAAGAGTAGCGTGAAAACTAAACAAATGCTCTATTCCGAGCCCTTGATACGTCATCAATTATTGGCACGTGATATGAGGAAGGTCCTTGCTGTATTACTTGCTTTGTTGGTTTTACCGGTTTTACCTCAAGTTGAAGCAGAGACAAATTTGCTAGATGTTGGAGTAATCGACACGTTAGACGATCGTCTGGTTCATACTTCCTTCTCCTCATCATCTACATTGTTAACTGTCACAAATACAGGGAACATCTCTGAGCATTTTTGGGGTAGTGGCCAACTGATAACTCAATGGTCAATCGAGCTTAATGTAACAGCCAATTCTGCGACTCCTGATGCTACCGGCTTACAGGTCGCAGTAGCCCATTCAGAAGGCGTCTATGTAATCAATACAGAACTTAGAATAGTCTCTAAATCTATCAATACTTCAAATTCTGTTGATTATGTCGTATGGGACACAGAGGGTAATATCTGGATAGGTTACTTTGGAGGAGAGCGCAGAGCCAAGGAATATGATAACAACGGTTGGACCATGACTGCCACTCCTACCCACAACACAGCAATGACTTCTATGACAATTATCTCAGAGGATAGAATCGTCACAGGTGGTAGAGACAACCTAGTGAAGGTATCTGGTCAAGATGGAATTCTACAGACCAGTCTATCGGATTTCACGTCTTATCCAAGTAAGATTATCAACGACGGCAATGGGAATATTCTGGTAGGATGCGCAAACGGTGATTTGTTTAGATATGATTTCACTGATTGGTCTATGGAGTCCACATCAATCTCTAGTTCACAGACTATTATCTCGATTAACGTAGGTGCTGGCGGAGAGATTATGGTTGGGACGCAGAACGGGAAACTTCACGTGATTAATGCAACAACTTTCACTGAAACCTCAGATTTTAATGCTGCAGGTAGGGTTATGATGGGAGTTTATGGTAATTCAGGTGAATTATACATCATTTCAGCTTTCTCTCTATCTTCCAAAATCAGGCTCTACGATTTGGATACAGATGGAGATGGAGTAACAGATAGCCTAGATTTTTTCCCTGAGGATTCAACTCAAAGCGAGGATACAGATGGAGATGGGTATGGAGACAATGGTGATGGCAACAATCCTGATGCATTCCCGCTCGATCAATCACAATGGTCAGATACAGACGGTGATGGGTATGGAGATAATTCGGATGGTAACCAATCGGACGCATTTCCAAATAATTCCTATCAGTGGACAGATACAGATGGTGATGGATACGGAGATAACAAAAACCAGCAGGGCGGAGATAGGTTCCCTGACGAGCCAACACAGTGGAAGGATACAGACGGAGACGGCTTTGGTGACGAAGAAACTGGATTTAATGGAGATAACTGTCCATACCAAAATGGATTCTCAACATTAGACAGAACGGGCTGCAAGGACTCAGATGGAGATGGTTATTCAGACCCTGACGAGAGTTGGACTACCGCTAATGGCGCAGATTTTGCCATTTATGATGACTCTCAGTGGGTTGATACTGATGGAGATGGATATGGTGATAACCTGCAAGGAAACGATCCAGATACTTGTCCATTGGAGTGGGGTAATTCTACTGAAGCATACGTTCCAGAAATGCAAAACGATGGTAGTATGTCTCTAACATTTGTTGTGATTGAGAAATTTGGATGTATTGATACTGATGGAGACGGATTCTATGATTTCGGAGATGACCTGCCAAACGATAAACGAGATTACCGGGATAGCGATGGAGACGAGGTCGGATTTAGTATGGATTATAATGACTCCAACAAACTTATTCAGACCAAAACCGACCATTGTGAAATAGTTCTGAACGATGTATCAGAGGACTGTTTAGGAATTAGAGACTCTGATTATCAACAGTATGTTCTCAAGCAAACACAGGATGGTAATTCGGTAGAGAGTTATTATGAATGGGTAGATGGATCTGATGATAATGCAGAATCCTCAAAGAGTGATGACTATGTTGACAAGGCGCTTGAAATTGCGCCAGTTCTTGGAATTGCATTCATATCTGTTGTTGCAGTTATCCTTCTAGTTGCAGCAATTGGAAAAGCGAGGAAGAGGAAAGAACTTGTCAAAACCTATGGCGTTCCTTATGTTTCTGAGGATAATAGCGCAGAAACAGAGGCTCTCCAAGGAAAGGCTGGGTTATCTGCTGTTGGAGGAGTAGAATCCGGCAAGTTTTGGGATGATGATGTTAAACCAATGTCAATCTCTGAAAATACAGAAAGTGTCGAAGATGGATTTGGTGATATAGATATCAAGTCAGATAAAGTGCAATCTGAATCGTTGGGTGTCATGGAAGAATCTTCATCCATTGAAGAACTAGCAGGAATTGAAGATGATGCTCAGTCAGAGGTTGAATCAGCAACTAAATCTCAAGAAGTTAAGCAGGAGCCAGTAGCACCACCATTACCAGCCGAGGGTCTACCCGAAGGCTGGAGTATGGAACAATGGAAATGGTACGGAGCACAGTGGCTTGCTAACCAAGAAAAGTGATCAAACCTTTTTGTGCCATGAAATGGGTAAACTCGACTTTAATTTGCCTAATTCCGCACCAGAATAAACAGACTCACCATCAGCTTTTATCATGCTTGTAATCAACCACAAAATCGCATTCCAACTTTTGTGGGCAGCAAATAATTCAATATCTCCCGAACATGCTTTGATAAGCATTTTTCCAGCATCACTGTGCTTGTCAAATATTGCATGGACAAGGTCCTGAGTGGATAATTTGTAACCGGACGGTTTCCAATCCATTCAAACACCTCAAATTTTGAATGGAGCTAAGTTGAGCCTTTGAACAAGATGCTCTGCGCTAACATCTGCAACCTCTTTCATCTGTTCTCTAAGAGAATCTAGTTCCCCATTCATCGTCGATAATTTGTAAGATCTAATCATCTCGGCGAGAAATGTATCAACACTTTTGTGTCCATTCATCGTTCTGAGTGTATTTAGTTGTCTGCGCACTTCATAACTTACACATACAGAGGTCATACCTTCTCCTGCTGCCATATGTTGTGATGGAACTTTGCACTACTTGAAACCCGCGTGAGATGAATACTTGTTACTGCATATTTCAGTTACACTTAGAACTCTCGGCCTTGTTTTTCCAATAGTAATCTTGGATGTTCAGTTACACCAAACTGCCTTCTCATTTCTAGAACCCTTTCATGATACTCTTTTGTCAAAGACCAATATTCTCTGCTGCCAGCTCCAGCACCGCTGTTACTAGGCTTGTTTAGGATGACAGTTGGAGCGCCCGTCCAAGCTGCCTCTGCAACCTTAGCCAGTCTTCGTATTGGTGTCTTGAACACCTTACGAGGAATTTTAGCCTCTACTTCATCACAAACATGGAGCGATAATTTGGATCTTTGGTCCACCATTGTCATTGCAACACCAAAAATCTTCAAATTGCGATTAATTCTCTTCTGAATCATTTTGACGCTATTCATTAGCATGCTGAAACCTTCTAGAGCATAGTATTCAGCCTGTACAGGAATGAACACCCAATTTGCTGCACACAATGCATTGATTGATAATAAACCCAAGGAAGGAGGCGTATCGATAATTATGTGGTCAAATTTGTCTATTACAGGCGCAAGGGCCTCTCTGAGCCTAGTTTCACGACCAATTCTATGACTTAATTCGATTTCTGCACCAGAAAGATGTATATCGCTTGGTAGAAGCCATAAATTGTCAACTCTCAAGTCATTTGGAATCCTCTTTGCGTTTTCATTACGCTTACTCCAGGCTTTCTTCATGGAGTTTGTAAGTTCTTCAGGTGATATCAGATATTCCTCCATCAAAGGTAGGTCTTCTCCCCCATCATTAACTAGTAAATCATATGCGGTTTTCTTTATTTTCTTCTTCTCAACGCCAAATGACGTCGCACAATTACCCTGTGGATCTAAATCAATTAACAGCACTTTAGATGGTGGAAGTTTGAATTTACTGGAACCCTTTGATAATGCAGCAGCAAGATTGACTGCTGTTGTTGTTTTCGCACATCCGCCCTTTTGATTAGCAACTGCGACAACCATCTTGTATGGATTCAATCATACCCCTCCTTTCCTTAACACTCGGTAAACCAGCCAGTAAAGTCCTCCCCTGTAAAGGATAGCATTTTGTGAGGAGCAATCATCCTTGTTGTATAACAGGTACGGGAACTTCGGAAAGTATCTTTCTTACAATGTGCATACCAGTGATTCCCCGAATCTTAGCCTCGGGTTTCATGACAATTCTATGGGATATAATCTGAAGTGCTATACCTTTGATATCATCTGGTATAACATAATCTCTACCATCTATCGCAGCCGCAGCGCGACCCGACTTGAACAATGATTGACTCGCACGAGGTGAAGCTCCGTTCACAACCCTATGGTCTTCTCTAGTTCGCTGAACAATTTCTACGATGTATGAAAGTATTGCTGGATCAACATGGACTGTTTCAAGAGCTTTCTGCATAGCAACGACTTTTTTTGGTGATGTTATTTGTTCAACATCGTGCTGGTCCTTTCCTCGAAGTTTTCTTCGAGCGAGAATGGCTTTTTCCTCTGCACGATCAGGGTAACCCATACTCATCTTCATTAGGAATCTATCCATCTGAGCTTCTGGAAGTGGATATGTTCCCTCTTGTTCAATTGGATTCTGTGTAGCAAGAACAACAAACGGTGCAGGTAGTTTGTGTGTGATACCTTCGATTGTTACCTGTTTTTCTTCCATTGCTTCAAGAAGTGCTGCCTGCGTTTTCGGAGGAGCTCTGTTAATTTCGTCAGCGAGGAGTATGTTGGAGAACAGTGGTCCAGCTCTAAGTTTGAATTCACCAGATTTTTGATCATACATGTATGTACCCATGATATCGCTTGGAAGCAGGTCGGGAGTAAACTGGACACGCTTGAACTTACATCCTAAGGCCCTTGCAAATGTGTTTGCAAGAAGGGTTTTTGCAAGTCCGGGAAAATCCTCTAGGAGCATGTTTCCGTTTGATAGAATTCCTACTGTAACTCTTCTCAAATTTTCATTCTTTCCGATAATTACTTTCGATACCTCACCCATTAGTGAGTTCGTAATAGACGAAACGGTAGCGATAAGGTCTTTTGTTCGGTGGTCACCTGTTGGTGCCCCTGTCTGGAATCCCGCATTCATACTACTAACCTCTCTTGGTACAAAACGACAACCAAAACCTACCATACTTCAAAGTATTGCGTCCCCAAGTCGTAAACTAGATGAGAATAATGATGAAAACTATCTCCCCCAAAAGTGGTCGTTTTTCCTGTGAAGGAGCGTAATTTGTTCTAAAATTTCTTCCTCAATGGGGGTTAGGTCTAATTTTCTTAGCCTTTTAGCATGGGATGCGGGAATATCTACCCAAAATTCGTCACCCTCATCTATGTGTCTGCCAACGGTTGGACCCATTACTGCGACAGCCAATTCCTCGCCTTGTCGTCCCTCTTTAACATCCTCACTACCTCTTGTTCTCAGGCTCTTTATCTGTCCGATTTGGGTTCCGTCGAGTTTCATGATTCTCTGCCCGATATGCACTCTACCACCTAAAACCCTCATACCTACAATTGCTGGTCCCTTGTTCCTGAAAGTGTGATCCTCGAGATATAGTAAGTGGCCAGGATAAACCAGATTCTCTCTTGCGGCAGCTTCGATACTTGCTTTTGTTTCTTCTCTCCAAGTTTCAAAGTCCTCTATTATCTTGTAAATTATGTCTGCATGTATGAATTTTATTTCAGCATCATCGCCTGATAATTTTGGCTGGACTTCTGAATTGCCTTTTACTGAAAAACCTAGGATTATCTGATTCAGAGGGTCTTCAGCACATTGTGCCGTTATGATGTCTCTCTTGTTAACTGGGCCGACGGTTGCCATGCGTATTGGTATCTCCAATTTTCCAAGCTCGAAGGCTAGTGCCTCAAGCCCCCCAACTGTATCAGCTTTAATCACAACACCGTCTTCTGCAATCCCTACGGAAATTGTTGCCTCTTTTCGAGCCTCTTGATTTGCTAAATCTTTAGCCTTCGTGGTGTTAGTCTGACGTAATGTAGTTCCAGCCAGAACGTTCTCAAGGCCGGGTGCAATAATTTTCAGACCACATGCAGCAACAGCCTTCTCACAAGCTTCCCATCTATCTCCTGCATCTCGCATCTCAGCCATACCTTTTGGTCTAAACATTCCTTTTATGTGGGTAGAAAAAGGTCCATCGCTGCCAACCAGTGTTATACTATCTCCGACGTTTAATTCGCCCCTATTTAGAATAACATCCACTGTCTTTCCCAACCCTCTCTCATCTTTCATTTCAAGAACTGTTGCCTCACCATTACCTAATGTGTCTCGCAATCTATCCTCTAAAAATCTCTCAGCGAGTCCAACTGTTACAGTTAACAGGTCTTGTAAACCTTCTCCGTCTTTAGCAGAACAGGGCACCATGGCCAAATTAGATTTGAAGTCCCTAATCTTGTCATACCTCTCAATATTGAATCCATGTTCGCTAAATTGTCCCAGTAATTTCCAATATTTTTCTTCAAAAAATTGTTTGACATCATCTCTTTGCTCTGACCATGAATCGATAAATGATCGCCCCTCTTTTGTCATCCATCCATGTATTCTGTCCACTTTATTTGCAGCGACCACAAATGGGGTTTTTTTATCCCTTAAAATCCTCAAGCTCTCGATAGTTTGTGGCTGCAATCCTTCCATCACATCAACAACAAGTATCGCAATGTCTGCGAGTGCTCCGCCTCTACTTCGAAGGCTTGTGAATGAGTGATGTCCAGGAGTATCGATGAATAAAAGACCAGGACTGTTGAAATCCTTTCCTCCTGTCATCATGGAGCATGTTTCATTAAGAATTTTTGCCGGTATCTCAGTAGCACCTATGTGTTGCGTTATCCCACCGGCTTCACGGTCCATAACACTAGCTTGACGCTCGCTACCAAGTGATCTGAAGTGGTCCAGAACACTTGTTTTCCCGTGATCGACATGACCTAACACTGAGACGATTGGCTGCCTCTGCCAACCTAACGTTTTCTGGGTTTCAGGCAGGGCCTCTTCCTCAATGTTATCCTGGTTATCCATATTAAATCCTCCAATTGGATTTTTAAATTTGCAATTAGGAAATTAATCACTCGTAAACCCAAGATTGACTATCCTGTTTCCAGTCATTGATTCCTTCTGGAAACCATAGTCCTAATTCGAATTCCGCAGTTTCTTGGGCATCGGATCCGTGAATCATGTTATATCCAATATCCATTCCGAAATCTCCTCTGATTGTTCCGGGAAGAGCTTCTCTTCCATTTGTTGGTCCAATTAGATTTCTTGCGACACTGATTGCATCCTTACCATGCCAAGCCATGCAAACTACCGGTCCTGATGTAATGAATTTAATCAGCCCTGGGAAAAATGGCCTTTCAGAGTGAACGGCATAATGCTCTCTTGCAATTTTCTCACCCGGGATGATTTGCTTTAGTCCTACAAGTTTCAAGCCCTTTCTCTCAAATCTTTGAATTATTTCTCCAACAAGCCCTCTTTGCACTCCATCAGGCTTGACCATGATATACGTAGTCTGCATAGATATTCCACCAATTCAACCGACTAACATACTCTATATGAGCGCAGCGATTGCAAACAGGAGTTTGTAATACTCAAATTCCGCCTTTTACATAGTGGCGAGTCCACTTTACAGTTCGAGAATTTCGCTTCAATTTAACGGCGTTCTTCCTAGCTTTACTATTAGCAAACCACTGGACAGTTCCGTCTCTTCTGATGAACATCAATCCAGTGCCTGGTTCAATTATCTCTCCCGAAAAACTGCAAATTCTTTGTTCTGGCATTTCATCACCTGTAATTCAGTTTGCGGGCTTCTCTTCCGGTGTCTCTTAGCATCAGAATATCGCCCACTCTTACTGGCCCTACAACGTTTCTTGTTATGATTCGTCCTACATCTCTAGGATTAGGTGCATCATTTACACGAACTTTTACTTGAGTAGCTTCTCCAGTCATTCCAGTTCTTCCAACAACTTCAACGACCTCAGCAGGCCATCCACCTAGTTCTTCCGACATTTTTCATCTCTCCAAGGCAGTTGCATTTTCAACTTGAAAGCCCTTTGACCAACTCAACGACTTCGCTGAATTTTTCTTGGGCGGATTTGGTAACTTCGAGTAAAGCAAGGGAAGCGGTTTTCACACCATTCGGCATGCCAGCTTCCTTTGCTAGAAATTCTTGGCTTGGGACGTATCCGTATGGTATTCCCTTTTCTGCGCATATCAAAGGAATGTGAGCTAGTAACTCGGGTGGATTAACATCCTCTGCCATGATGATGAACTTTGCAGTCCCTCTTTCAGCGGCTTTAGTTACCTCATTAGATCCTTTTTTCATTTTTCCGTTGTTGTTAGCCTGGACCATCTCGTAGATCTTGTCTGCGACATCGTTCGGGGTCTCAAAAGACACGTGTGCACTCATTGAAATCACTCTCATGCTTATGTGAAGCAACGCTGCGCACGGCCTCGCGAATATAAACACCACGGGTCGGAAGTAGATTTCCAATTTACTGGTTTTGCAAGAGTTGGCGGACACCTCTAGCCAATGCTGCACCGCCTGAAATTACCGCTCTACTGTTTGCAAGACTAGAAGTTGCATGAACTCCATCGACATGATTACTCAACCTGTCGATGGCTCCGCCAGTAAATAATCCATGAGTGCATGCTGCATGTACTTCGATGGCTCCCTGGCTTCTTAATGCATCAGCAGCCTTGCAAATAGTTCCCCCTGTTGCAATCATATCATCCACAATCGCTACAACTTTTCCTTTGACGTCCAAGTCCTTTGCTTTGTGAATTATGGTATGAGCATCAATTCTCACTTTTTCTAAATACGAAAAAGGCTTATTGATTGCTTTTGCTACCTCACTGGCTCTTTTTATCGCTCCTTTGTCAGGTGATAATATGAAGTCAGGAGAAATTTCTTTTTGCAGATGTTCCGCTATCTCTGGCATTGCAGAGGTGAAAGCGACAGGTATCGACATATCCTTTAGCGCTTCAGGAGCATGTAAATCGAAAACAACGATGCCATCACAATGGTCTGCTAATAGTTTTCCTATTGCTCTAGCACTTATTGCTTCTCCAGGCCTGAATCTCTTGTCCTGTCGTGAATATCCGAAATATGGAATAGCAACAATTACTCCAGATCCGACAGAATCTAACTTTTGTGGCCCAATTCCTTTGAGATTCTCCAATCTACCCTCTCTTACATCCTTCAAGGCCTCTAGTAAGAGCAGGGTTTCTACAATTCCAGCATCGGGAAATGTATTCGAAACTAAAACGACCGGTTCTTTTCGCACAGCCTCAATTGCGTCTTCTGGTATTCTGATGTATCCCTCGGAATCCGGAAATCTTCTGGCTTCAAGAGAGTGGTGTTCCCAACCCAACTCATTCGCAAGGTCTTCGGCAAGGCTCTGAGAGTTACTGCCAGACACCACTACCATGTTGTAGTGGCTCACAGGGGTGCTAAATGAGGATTCTCATTATCTATGGCGAGAATAAAAAGCACATTTTATCGATTTTAGCCTCTGAAAGTAAGGCTTGTTCATGGTGCGCGAGGCAGGACTCGAACCTGCGACCTCCCGGTTATCAGCCGGGTGCTCCAGCCGACTAAGCTACCCGCGCAAAGGTAAGTCAGCGACCGGCCATCCCATCATAAAGACGACGGTATGTATCACTCAACCGTGGCGTCGGGGTCATTAGCCTGAATGTAAGAAGGCAGGCCGAGTAACTTATCAAAAGTTCTTGAAAGGACGACTTCGTCCAGACGTTCTCTTGTTCTAGCAAGCGCAGTAATCGGTATGTTTATTGTTGAATCAATACCATATTGCATTTGAACTCCAATCCGAGTTTTCACAACTACTGCTCTATACGTTCTCTTTATCTTCACAAGCTCTGTAATAACTCCAATCTCCATTCCTTGATTATCAAGGACGGCTCTGTCCATCATTTCATCTGGTGCATACAATTTTTCATCTATGCGGACAGTGTTTCTCCATCTTCGTTGTAGTTCACGCATAGATTTGGATAATTTTACCGATCCATCATTCCTGATACTGTGGATTAATTCTTTGTGAAGCGGCGCTAATTCAGCCGGCTTTCTCATAAATTCATCAGCAACGCCAGGCTCTACCATAATGCGCATTGATCTAACTCTTGCTTCATTAGGGTGGTGTCTTTCACCGACAATCACCCCTACTTTTGTGTCATTTACATAAACATCCCTTTGGAGTAATTCCTGAATGTCATATTCGTTATTTTGCATCTTCCCATCTCCTTGACCATTTGTCTTTGGTTAATAGGGCCTCAACAGTGACGACTATTATACTTGACTGAAAAAAATAACACTTTTCCAATTGAGTTTGACGCATAATATATTCTAGGCCAATTGGAAAAATAGAATAATTTCGATTTTTATCGTCATTATAAAAATACATTCGTAATTGATGTCGCATAAAATTTGAATATGTCGATAAACAATGTAAAAATATCAATAGAAAATTCAAAAACGCAATTGAAACTTTTACGAATCATAAATTCTTTTAGACAATACTTTTAGCACTAATCGATGGCGATAAAAGTGATTGGAGCTACTTGTTCGTTAGGAGAAGCAGTCATAGACAAACTGCTTTCCCTTGATGTAGACGTGATTGCGGTTGAGAGAAGCCACGTGGTTAGAAACCATTCTGTGTTAAAATATACCAAATCTAAAATTTTTACAGAGGGAGATGGTTTCTCATTATCATTTGATAGTACAGAAGCAGATATTGTTGTCGGCAAAGATATAATTGTACATGACTTAATCCCAACCCGAATTGATAGGTGGTTAGCGCCGGAAATTGAACACTGGCTGGCGGGCCAAGAATACGTAGGTAGGCCTAGATTCTGGGTAAGTGTTTTGGATGCAGCTCATGCAATTGCCCACATAGCAAAAGCAGGAATCAAATTAAATTCGGTAGAAATGTGCGGAAGACGAGAATGGTCGTCACAGGATTCCAAGGCAGAATTTGATATGTTGTGGCAGAGAACGAATCAAGGGCAGTCTGGAGAATTTACTGCCGAGACTCTTTTTGGACATGAAATTGCAGGAATGGGACCTAAACCGATATCAAGTGTTGGGAATCAACGACCAGATCTAACCAAACTGCACGATACTCTAATTGAATTGACTGGAGATGGATGGAGGCCAATGGTTCAAATGCGAACAATGTTGATGACACTGATAGCAGATGTCATCACAACAGGTAGGGCTTAGTTATGGATATAAAACATCTCAAAATTTTGGATTCTACTGCAATTTGGGAAATTAATCAAGACGGCTTACCGGGAACGGGGATAGTGAGTGTGAAAGAAATCGAGCAACTGTTAGGATTTTCGCAGATTTCCCTTGGAGCATTTGTTGAAGGAAAATTAATCGGATTTGTTATCTGTCTGCCTCCTGAAACTCGCTATGGAAGTCCAAATTATCGATGGTTTAATGAAAAATATACTAATTTTTTGTATGTGGATAGAATTGCTGTTGCGAAGGAATATCAGAACCGAGAAATTGGATCCAAGTTGTATTCAGAAATAATTAGAATAGCCAACAACAAGTCGATTCCTATAACGGCAGAAGTTAATTTACAACCTCCAAACCCAGGCTCAATTAGATTCCACGAAAGACATGGTTTTGCAAGGGTTGGAGAATTAAAGAGTGGTAAAAAACACGTTGTGATGATGTTGCGAAAATGAATCTGTTGGTTAACGTGGTGCGAGAGCCGGGACTCGAACCCGGGTTCAAGCGTTGGCAACGCTCGGTGATAACCACTACACTACTCTCGCTAAGTAGACCATCGGATTGGAAGGGGGTATAAACGCTTGTCGGCAATTACTCGATTATCTCAAATGTTACCAAAGCCGCCAAGGCCACCTTCCTCGTCAGAACCTCTCATTACATACAAAATGCCTCCAACGATTAATAATAGTCCCAAGCCGATTCCGGCAATGATGGTCACCATCCCAGACTCACTTACGTCAACATTATCATTGCTAGGAGATTTCAGTGTGATGGACAATGATTCCTCTCCAGTTTGAGTTCCATATGAATCCATTGCTTTAATTCTAACTTCATATGTTCCTAAAGCGATGTAGGTCTTTACAGTAAGCTGTATAGAATAAGTTCCATTTCCATTTGATGACATTGACAGCCATGAATTTGACTCTCCAGGGGGCGCTAGAGAGTCTAAATTGGTCTTAACCCAAAAGAGGCCATCTGGATCTAATACTTCTACTGTAAGAGTGTATTCTACCTGATCATCGCCAACCTCAATTATCCTAGTTTCACCTACATTTATGATTGGCGCCTCATTCATTACCGTAACTTCTAGTTCTTGGTCACTGCTCAATGGTAGGTGATGTTGTCCAGAACTGCTGACCTTTTCCACAGTAATCGCAGATCCTTCGTTATCTACCATTCGCATTTTGAAAATGTGCTTTCCAGGACTCATTCCGTTTGGAATCTCAACCTGTCCTATCCAGATGTCTCCAACCCTGTTCAAATCGGTCATGTTCCCTCCAAAGTCTCTGAAATCCACGGATACAGAGTTCACGCCATGGCCGTCTATGACTTCTGCATTTACTATCATAACTTCTCCTCTGGAAAGAATTGTTGGAACAGCTTCAAAATATGTCAATCTAGGAGCTTGGTTTAGGACTGTAATATTCGCAGATCGATTGCTTGATTCATCAAATGCATCTATTGCTGTAATGTTTAATGGCAACTCTCCAAATTCTATCCCCATAACGTGTATTTCAGTAGTCCAAACATCGTCTCCAATCACAAGGTCGCCATTTAATCCTCTATCATTTAGTGCAATGGTCTGGTTAATTCCTATTGAACTCGCATCTACAATTACTCTTTCAACATTATAATCAATGTCCGAGACTTTGACCTCTAGATACCCAGGAGCGCCTCCTTCTCCTGTAACTACACCCTGGGCAAGAGAGATAGACTCAATAACGGGTTCACTATTGTCATATACAGAAATAATGGAAGGAGACAAGACTCTGTTTACAGATTGATTCTCGCTTAGGAATACGAGTTCTCCTTCATCTCCGAATTCTATTTGGAAATCACGATTTATCTCTACGTTTAATCCAGATAACGGCCCATCAATGATCAGGTTACCAGATGCATTTCCAAATACTCCTCCGGAATAGTTTCCTGTCCAAGAAACAGTATCCACAAGATGCCCATCGATTTGTACTGTCATGTAACCCCCTGTGGTTACAGTCAGTTCCATTCCATCCTGCTGATTTAATGTAAAAACATCTCCAGGTACTGAGCTAACAGGAGAAAACCCAGTCTCTCTGCTAACAGTAACATCTCCGATTGCATTTTCAACTGTTGGGGGTTCTGGTTGTGATTGTATCGGGGAGTTTTCGTAAATTATGTCGCCACTACTTGGATCAGGACCTGTCTGTTCCCAAACTGTTCGAATCGTTCGGTTCTCCCAATGAGTTTGTTTTGCATCATAAGACCAAGACTCATTATGATGTGCACCAGCTCCTAGATTGGAATTTGGAAGCGCAGATATCCCAGTAATGTTGAACCATTCCTCTTGGTGAACAATCACTACGTCATACATAACCCCTGTCTTGTTTGCTTGCCTAGCTTCCTGTTCAATCCCTCTAACTACTCCAAACGTGCCTTGTGCATCTCCAGTTATTCTGCCATCGACGTGCAAGTTATCAACAATAACTAATCCATCTTCTGATTCAGTGTGGAAGTCATGTACGGTTCCGTTGATCTGGACACTTGTATTTTCATCTGAATCAGACAATCCAAATGAACCATGGCCAGTCATTTTGTTAAACTGGTCAGTTCTAACTCCATCCTCCCACCTTTCAATCGATTCGAAGGTATCTAATGATAAGTCCATTCGAGACTCATTGTCTTGTAATGTCATGTCTGCAGTTGCCTCAAATTGAGTGTGTGATAGCTTTCTTGTGCCGTTAGAATCCCAGGTTTCGATAAGCAAAACCGCAACTTCACCATCTAAGTCAATCAAACTATCTTCATCTTCAGCAGAGAGTGAAATAGAGCCGTTAGCTTCTAGTCTGAAACGTTCGTCGATAATGTCTCCAATCATGCTTCGGTTAATCCAAGCATCACTAATTTCGCCTTGAATTTTGATATCTCCATCTTCGTTATTCGTGTCAAGTTGAATAATTCCACTTCCCCTAGCATCGAAAACCTGCCCAGTCATTATGCCATCCAAAGAGGTTTCATTTTTCCAGACAGAGGTTAGATTGATATCCATCGAGGTTATTCCTTCACCTGTGCTTGAAAGTAGCAGTAAAGTTCCATTACCCATCTCCCATGATTCAAGAGAACTTCCAATTCTTTGCTGCCACCCTTGTCCGTTGAAAGCCAGAATATACTTTTGGCTGCCGTTCTCGTTTTCCCACTGCTGGTCCATAGTCCATTGAGAGTTTAGTGTCACCTCATGGTCGTCTATCGGTTGCCCCCAAAACCCAACAGTCAGACTTCTGGAAACCTCTCCGGCAGATATTGTAATTTCATCTCCGTATGCTATTGTTGTATTGAGAATAATTTTCAGGTTCTCCTCGGTAGTGTCGTAAATTAAACCCACATCAAGAGGCTCGCCTGAATGAATGTGAGTCGCTGATATTTCTGATATGTCGACGTTACCAGAAATGATGTAGGCATGGTCATTAGTCCAGTCAGTTGTAATTGTGACGTTGTCGGTCTCGTTTGCGCTGGATAGCGGAATTGTGGAGGCCAGAAACAGTAGAACCAGTATAGTAACTCTGGCTTTCATGAACATAAGGAGGGCCTGCTCCTCTTCAAGACTTGTGTATCTCTGCTCATCCCCAATGGTCGGATGTAAATGCGTTTGGATTAACAGGCTTATCGCCCTCTCTCATCCAAATACTTCCTCCGTCACCGTATACATCACCGAAAGGATCAATCTCGACGACCTCGACTTCTCGGTTCATGTAGGCTTCAACGCGTTCTCTTAACTCAGGTTTGAATCTCCAGTAGTGAATTCTCCACTCTCTGCCATCCCATAATGTCGTTTCTTCTGACTCGGTAGTCAATAAGTCATAATCTTGAAACATGTAAAACAGGTTACGGTCAGTTGGTTCCAGTGCGTTATCGATTATTCTGTCATAAAAGCCGAAGAACCCTAATGCGTGCTCAGCCATTCCACAAGCTACTTCAGGGTCCATTTCCATATCGATATGCTGTCTAATTGCTTCTGTTAATTCAGCCATTGTCATTCCCATGCAATCACCTCGTCTCGAAAGAGTGTCCCTCGACATTCTACCCGATGAGTATTATCTATATTAGACACCGTCCCATATTAACCCAACGGTCATAACTTGCCAATCGAGCACTTCAAAGGTAGAAATAATCCCGATTGTAACATGGGTGAGGTTACTCCGGGGCCAAATTTCCTTGGCCTCCCAGATGTGAAAGGAGACCCAGATATCGTTATCGCTCAAGTCCCCTATGAGCTTACAACATCTTACGGCCAAGGAACAGTCAATGGTCCACAGGAGTGTATTGCGGCATCTCTTCAAGTTGAATTATATGATGACCTCTTAGATGAAGAATTACCGGCAGGAAAGATAATTCGAACTGTTGAGGCATGGGATGGAAAAGGAGCAACGCTCAATGAACAACTTGATGGAATATCAAAATATTCCAAAAGCCAATATGATAGCGGAGCATTCCCAATTTTCTTGGGAGGGGAACATGGGATGCTACCAGCAATATTGCGAGGATGTCCGCATAAAGTAACACTCATCCAAATAGATGCACACGCTGACTTAAGGCAAGAACTAGATGGTGATCCATATTCTCATGCATGCGCCATTTCACGTGCATTAGATGCCGGTGCATTAGGGGTTCACCAAGTCGGAATTAGGGCATACAGCTTTGGCGAATTGCAGACTATGAAAACGGATAAAAGAATTCATTCTACTTTTGCAAAGGATATATTCCATCCAATCAAGGGTAGTGATGTTTGGTCAGAATGGTTATCCTCGATTGAGAATATAGAAGGCCCTATTCACTTAACAATTGACATTGACGGACTAGATGGCTCTCTGGTTCCAGCAACTGGAACCCCAGTTCCTGGTGGATTGTCTTATTGGCATGTAATTGAAACAATTGAACATGCTTTTGCTAATTGCAACGTTATTAGCGCAGATATCAATGAAATCGTGCCACAAGCAGGAAGTCCACTTACACAATTTACGGCTGCAATGATTGCAACAAAGGTAGTTGCAGCCCACATAGCAAAAGGTAGGTGAAAATTTGACGCAGGGTGCTCATGTCATGTTAGATTGTACTGGTGTTGTTGGAGTTGATGGTTCCTGGATACTTTCCTTGATGGAGGCAGCAGTAGATAAGTCGGGAGCTCGCAGGGTACATTCACATATTGAGGAATTTGATGGAACACAATCACCTCCAGGTTTTGCATCAGTGATTCTGCTCGACGAAAGCCATGTCACTGCTCATTGTTATTCAGAGTCGGGGATGTTAGCAATAGATGCATTCTCCTGTGGAGACACAGATCCAGAATCAATAATCGAGGTAATTGAAGAAGGCCTTCGAGAAAAGTATCCAATCATGAAAATAAATCGCCGTAATAAAGTTGGACGATTCGTATCAGAGTCAGACACGGAGGGTATGCGAGAATTTGTAAAAAGGCATTTTCAACATTTTAATGCTGGTGCGCTTCGTAGCTGCGCAGAATCTTTAGATGAGTTTCTAAAATCAGGTGGTAAATTGATGTTGACACTAGCTGGAGCAATGAGTACAGCAGAAATCGGGCGCTCACTCGCACCACTTATCCGATCTGGAAAAGTTCATGCTATTACTTGCACGGGTGCAAATTTAGAAGAGGACGTCTTCAATCTTGTAGCCCATTCGAAATATAAGAAAATCCAGACATGGCGTAGTTTAACTCTAGAGGATGAAGCGGAGTTGCACAGAAAAGGGTTCAATAGGGTAACAGATACTTGTATTCCTGAAAAAGAAGCAATTCGCCATATTGAAGACAAGATACTTGATGAATGGAATAGCAAACCTGCTTTTCCTCACGAACATCTAATGGCAATACTAGATCATCTTGATGCGGACATACCTCGAACAGATTCTTGGTTAATCGCAGCAAAAGATGCAGGTATTCCAATATACGTCCCCGGATGGGAGGACTCGACATTAGGAAATATATTTGCAGCACATTGCATAAACGGTAACGTAGAAAGATCCGCAATTAAGACAGGTATAGACTACATGATTCATTTAGCAAATTGGTATAAGAATTTAGATAGTCCCATAGGATTCTTACAAATCGGTGGAGGTATTGCTGGTGATTTCCCTATTTGTGTGGTCCCGATGCTACGTCAGGATTTACAGCATGATGCTCCGATGTGGGCATGGTTTGCCCAAATTTCAGAATCTACTATGTCATATGGTGGATACTCGGGAGCTTCTCCTAGTGAGAAGATTACTTGGGGTAAATTAGCCCCAAGCACTCCGATGCACATCATTGAGTCTGATGCCACAATCGTCGTCCCTATTTTGTTCAGCTACATACAGGGCTAATATTTCAATTGCGATATTGATTTTACAATTGAATTATTTAATTCGATATTGCAAAAAATCACTGATGATGTGACAAAAAATAACAGTCAGATTGATGATAGATTATTTGCTGGGTATGTCATGCGCGTGGTAGCAATAATTCTTGCAACGCTCATCGTAGCACCAACTTTAGTTGTAGCGGAACAAAATTGGCCAGGAGAGCCGGTGGACAATCATATTTTCATGAGCTACCTTGCACTTACCCAAGAATTGAAAGATTGGTCAGATGATAATCCAGATATTGTTGAATTATCAAGCATCGGCAAGTCATATCTTGGTAGAGAATTGTGGATGCTTGTTTTATCTGATTGGTCAAACGAAACAAAGATCAACGGCGATGCAAAGGAAATAATCTACATAGATGGGGGGCATCATGGAAACGAATACCTTGGTACTGCTCTTGCATGGCTCACGGCAAAATGGTATATCAATGAGTGGAACGCAGGTAACCAAGAGGCAGTAGATGTCTTACAGAATACAGAACTCCACATATTGATAATGCTCAACCCAGACGGTAATGATGCTGATACACGACATAATCTAAATCTTACAACCGCAGCAAACCCACTGGTTAGCGAACCCGTGCCAACGGGTATAGACCTTAACCGGAATTATGATCACTTTTGGGATGATTGTTCTCCAAGTGACCCCTTCGCTCCAGGCTCTGGCCCATTTAGTGAACCTGAGACTAGAGCTAACGCAGACTACATGAATTCACATGTCCAAGATGCTGACTTGTATATCACCATGCACACAGGCGTGTGGATTATGCTGTATCCCTGGGGTAAATGGCCAGACCAACCCTCAGATTGGGAATTGTTTCATGGAATAAGAGAAGATGTAAATGGCAACATCTCAGATATACCAATTCAGAATGCCAATCAAGGACTTTACCCCAACTGTGGAACAAGTCGAGACTATGGTTATGGAGTAATGGGGTTCCCAACCTTCACATTTGAGACAGATGATGATCAATTCCTGTTATTCACGTTTGAAGATGTCAACGAGAGATTGGGCGAAGAACTTGATGTGATGAGATACCTCATCAACAATATTTACTACTGGAGAGCGCGCTTAGTCTTGGAATCGTTATCAATCGATGACGATGAGGTAACTTTCACAGTCAATAATATGGGCCGGGCTAGTACTAGAAATGCGACATTGCAATATATCGATAATGATAAGGTGCTTTGGGAATCAGAAAACTTCACCTCAAATGCATCAAGTAGTAAATCATTGACTAGCAATGGATTTGAATTTGACGGCGGAGAGTGGAGATTATCATACCAGAAGCGTGTAGTTCACTCCTCACAATGGGTAAACGAGACAATCGACATAGCGAAATTGAAATCTTACACTACCAGTTCATCCCTGACTAACCTGATTTGGGCAATGCAGGTAGGCGCAATCCCATTATCAGCACTAGCATTTGCGTTTTGGTGGTCTAGAGAAGAAAAGCCTCTAGAAATTCTCGACAATTCCATTCTCGAGGCCGAATTACTAGATTAGGCCGTATCATGCACATCTTCAAGAGCCAAACACATCTGCGTTGGTATGGTGAGACAATGAAGGTAATGGTAGACACTAACGGAAATATTAACGGAACACTAGTTCTTCCAGTATGGCAAGATAGTAAGGGCATGGCGCAAGGCACAGAAGAGGGGGTCCATCGCACCCTCAAGAGTCAAATTGAGCTAGTCCTGAGTGCAGGTGACTTCAAGGGTAAATCTGGCTCAGTTATGACACTTGCAGGAACCGAAGGAGGCAAAGCAATTCTCGTAGGTTTAGGAAAGATGGAAGACGCTACTTTACAGTCAATGCGCGAAGCTGGTGCAAAGATAACAGCAGGTCTGAAGAAAATGCATGGAAAGACTCTAACAGTGAAATTTGCTGGTGTTGAGGTCGAACACATGGGTGCTTTTGTTGAAGGAATGATATTGCGAGATTACTCGTATGACAAATACAAATCCAAAGACGATGATGATGATTCTGAAAGTGGGGAAATAACCGCACATGTGACATGTGAAAATGACAAAACGAAATCTCTTCAAGAATCAGCCGAATTATCCGCCGCAGTTGCAACTGGCGTCTACCTCGCTAGAGATTTAGGAAATGCTCCACCAAACGATCTCTATCCTATGGCCTACGCTCAACAAGCAATTGAATTTGGAGAGGAGCATGAAAACGTTCACGTTAAGGTAATCACTTACGATGAGGCTCTTTCTCTTGGCATGGGAGGTTTAGTCGGGGTCGGAATGGGTTCTGCAAGAAAGCCTTGTATGGTTATCTTTGAAATAAACGGAGACAAGCCCGGGCCAAGTCCTTGCATTGTTGGTAAAGGTATAACATTCGATACTGGTGGTATTTCACTAAAACCACCGCCGTCCATGGACGAAATGAAGTATGACATGCACGGTTCAGCTACAACATTTGGAGTCATGCAGGCAATCGTTGCATCCGGCCATAAAGACAGGGTAATTGGAGTCGCTTGTATGGCAGAGAATATGCCATCTTCTAACGCTCAGCGCCCAGGGGACGTAATCAAGACATACTCTGGAAAGACAGTCGAAGTTCTGAACACAGATGCAGAAGGCCGACTTGTCTTGGCGGACGGTTTGTGGTATACAGGAATGAAGCTCAATCCATCCTATATAATCGACTTAGCGACTTTAACCGGTGCATGTGTTGTGGCTCTGGGACACGAGGCAAGTGGTCTGTGGTCCAACAATGATGAATTACTGAATAACATAAAGAAAGCGGGCGAACATTGTGGTGAGATTGCTTGGCCTATGCCACTTTTCAAAGCATTTGAAAAAGAAATGACAGACTCTAAGATTGCAGACGTTCGAAACCTCGGTGCAGGTAGGTGGGGAGGCTCTAACACTGCAGCAGCATTCTTGAAGCAATTCGTTCCCAATGGAAAAGATTCAGATGAACAAATTCCTTGGGCGCATTTGGATATCGCTGGAACCGCTTGGGGTGCAAAAACCAACAAATTAGTGAAAACTGGAGCAACTGGCATCCATGTCAGAACACTTCATCACTTGATTACTGGTCAGTGATTACTGAGAAAAATAAGTAATAGCTCGCCTTGTAATTTCTATTACAAGGTCTACTTCTTCAGTTGTGATGTTGAAGTGCGGAGTGTATCTTAGGGCATTAATTCCACCATGGATTACACCTAGACCATGCTTACGGCACCAAACTTCGACATCATCGAATCCAACGACCTTCATTTTTTCAGGATCGAGTTCAGCAGAAAGCAACAAACCAGTTCCCTGAACTCGTGTAATTACTCCGGGAATTTCTTCAGCCAGAGCTTTCAATTTGTCCACAAACTCAACTCCTCTTTCACGAATATTTTGTCGTAAGTCGGGTGTGATCTTCTCCAAAACAGCAACGGCGGTTTCTAGAGCTCTTGGGTTTGTAGTCATGGTATTTCCATATATTCCCACAACGTATAGTTCCGCCGCTCTGTCATTCAAACCTAGAACAGACAATGGGTACTGTCCGGCATTCAAAGCCTTAGACCAGGTTTCTAAGTCAGGAGCTTCTGCATCTTGGAAACCTTCGTAGTCCACTAACGAGAGAGTTCCTTGCCCTCTAATACCCGCTTGAATAGAATCGACGATTAACATTGAGCCATGCTCATTTGTAAGCCGACGTGCTTCATCATAGAAATCTCTGTCAATACATTGGCCAGGATTTCCTTCTCCTTGAACAGGTTCTATCGACATCGATTCGATGAAGTAACCCCTTTGCTCGGCGTCTGCAAAGGCTGCCTGTAAAGCTGAGATATTGTTTGAGGGAACTAGAATTAGATTATCTCTTTCAGCAAATGTCTTTAGCACCTTGTCATATTTGCCCATACACGAATGAGAAATCTGCGCAGGCCGGTCAGTCCTGCCATGAAACGCTCTTTCGATTGCAAGTAGTTTCACTGGTTTGCCTTCATAACGACCCCCCGGTCCAGTCATCTTCTTTGAGTTTACATCGCAAATTCTCATTGCAACAGTCATTGATTCTGAACCAGAATTCATGCATATGAACTTGGAAAATGGACAACTTCCTCGAGTGTGACCAAGTTCTTTCTTTAGTGCAGAGGCCAGTCTTGCATGAGAAATTGAGGCAGTCATTACGTTGGCCATAACGTGGTTTTGGCTCATAGCATCTATGATATCTTCAGGACCGTGCCCTCCTCCAAGCATACCATACCCTCCATTGTCATGAACAACTGCACCATGTGATGTTACAATCCATGGCCCTCTTGCAGCTAAGGCTACATATGGGTTGATTGTTGCAGGGGCATAGAAATTAACAAAGTCTTCTTGGAGATGAGAGACTAAGTCTGATTCGTTCATCATTAACAATTCGTTTGAAAACTCTTTTTGCTTAGTTTCAGCTTCCTCTACAGCTTGTATCAGTTTCTTATCTCTAGAAACAAAATCTAGTATAACGTCATTTGACAATCCTACTGTATCTGCATGGCCACTGGAGGCGCGCATCTTGTCTAGGATTGCTATTACGTCCGACATGTACAAAAGGCGATACTGACGTATATTCAAGATTGTCCTATATTCGTGTATTTTTCCTACCTCGCATGCGATTTTCTCATAATCCAATTAGCGTTGGTAGATACATGTAGAAGGAAAAACAAACTATTCACCACATATCTTTGCGACGCGAGTATTTCCGATTCACATTTGCTCACATATGGAAGGTATTGACACTACAATTCCTAACCCATTACTCACTGTTCGCGGCTACAAAGACATCGGAATACAAGTGCACCTTCACAGAGGAACCTAGTTATCACTCATCTTCGTCTTCTTCGACTACTTCAAAGTCAGCGTCGACAACTCCATCCTCAGTCGGTGCTTCACCCGCTTCTTGCTCAGCCATTTCTGCTGCAGCAGCTTCATACAATTTAGCGGAGATTGCGTGCATGCCTTCCTCAATTTCCTTGACTTTTGCTTGGACAGCAGCTTCATCGATCTCATCAAGTTCCTTTGCAACACCTTCTTCATTTTGAAGAAGCGCTTCTAATTCATCGACCTTAGATAAGACAGGTTCCTTATCCTCATCACTGAGTTTCTCTCCAGCCTCGTCAATGGTTCTGCGAGTTTGGTAAACAATTTGATCAGCCATGTTTTTCATTTCCACTTGAGCCTTCAATCGCTTGTCAGCCTCAGCGAATTCTTCTGCCTCTGCAATCTTAGCCTGAATCTCATCTTCGCTCAGGGAGGTATCTGATTCAATCTTGATAGATTGTTCTTTTCCAGTTCCCTTGTCCTTAGCAGACACGTTGACAATACCGTTTGCATCGATATCGAATGTGACTTCAATTTGAGGTATGCCACGTGGTGCAGGTGGAATACCCATCAAGTGGAATTGTCCTAGACTTACATTGTCCTTGGCAAACTCTCTCTCACCCTGTAATACGTGAATTTCGACCGCAGGCTGGTTATCGCTTGCAGTTGAGAACACTTCTGAGCGACGGCTTGGAATTGTAGTATTCCTTTCAATCATGGTTGTGGTGACTCCACCTAAAGTCTCAATTCCCAAAGTAAGAGGTGTCACATCCAATAAAAGAATGTCAGAAACACCTTCATCTCCTGCGATAATACCTGCTTGAAGGGCAGCTCCCATGGCAACTGCTTCATCAGGGTTAATTCCCTTGAACGGTGACTTGCCAGTTTCCTTCTCAATAGCAGACTGCACTGCCGGGACTCTAGTAGAACCACCCACTAGAATGACCTTGTCGACTTCCCCCTTGGAAATTCCAGCATCTTTCATAGCTTGCCTGGTCGGCTTCATTGTCTTCTCGACTAGAGGAGCAATAAGTTCTTCAAATTTGGATTTGGATACGGTTAGATCTAGATGTTCAGGTTGTCCATCCTTCATTGTTATGAATGGAAGATTTACTTGGGACTGACCGGTTCCAGAAAGTTCAATCTTTGCCTTTTCAGCCGCTTCTTTTAGTCTGCTCATGGCTTGAACATCTTTTGAAAGATCTATACCTGAGGATTTCTTATATTCGGCAACCAAGTAATCGATAAGGACCTCATCAAAGTCGTCCCCACCTAGTTTATTGTTCCCTGCTGTTGCCTTTACTTCAATTTGAGGTTGCCCGTCAACATCATAAATTTCCAGAACAGATACGTCGAAAGTTCCACCACCAAGGTCATACACCAATATGGTTTGATCCTCTTCCTTATCCACACCGTATGCAAGAGCCGCAGCAGTTGGTTCGTTAATGATTCTTAGAACCTCTAGTCCAGCAATTCGTCCAGCGTCTTTTGTTGCTTTCCTTTGGGCATCAGTAAAATAAGCAGGGCAGGTAATTACTGCTTGCTTAACCTTAGTCCCAAGGTAAGCCTCAGCGTCTGCCTTTAATTTTTGCAATATGAAAGCCGAGACTTCTTGCGGCGTGTAGTCAGAATCATCTACCGTAACAGACCATTCAGTTCCCATGTGCCTTTTGACTGATATCATTGTTCTCTCGTGATTGGTTACGGCCTGTCTTTTTGCTGTAACTCCAACCAGTCTATCTCCACCGTCTTTCGAAAATGCAACAACTGATGGAGTTGTTCTAGCACCCTCTGCGTTTGGTATAACGACAGCCTCGCCATTTTCTATTGTGGCAACACAAGAGTTGGTTGTTCCAAGATCTATTCCGATAACATTACTTTTTGTCATTTATTCACTTCCTTGTTCCGATTTAGAAAATCGGTATTCCTCCATCTTCATCTTCGTCATCATCATCCGCAAGGTCGACACTGACATCTGAAACAATTGGAGAATTATCATCTTCGATTTCATTATCGAGTTCTATTTTTTCAATTTCTAGGGCTGAACCCTGAGGAGTTAACTTTAGAGTTATATCCAAAATTCCGTTATTTAAGGACCAATCAACAACATCATCGCATTGATGTGGCAGCTCGATTTGCGCTAGTGGAGGGTCTGTTGGGTCAGAAAGAACCTGCAGAACATCTCCACCACTCGCCAATGCAATTTCAATTTCGTTAAAATCGGATCTGGTAGAAAAGTCTACTGTGATTGACATATTCCAACCTGAGAGGTATATGTCGTCAGCGGGTAATTTTAGAATACCGTTTGAAGGAGTATCGTCTTCTATGTCTACTATCGCAGGGGCAGCGTCAACTTTGACATCTACGCCTAGATTTGAAAACATTTCATCAAGTGGCATTCCAGATTGAAAGAGTTTCATAATATTCGACATATCGAAGTTGAAATTAACATCTCCTTTTGCCAGTCTTTCGGGATCAATTCCCATTGCGTCAAACTGAGATCTAAACTGATTTAGCATGGCGCGAAGCTGTTCTGTATCAACAGGCATACCCATATTCTTGAACACTTCAGCCATTTTTTGTATCATTTTTTCTTCCCAATCTTCAGCCATGTCGCTCGCCACTACTTAACCATCGGTTGTATAGTCCTAAAAACAACCCATATATGAACTAAGCGTTTTTGCCACGCAACAGTTTGAAGGAGGGTTGGTTTGTGGCCAAACCGATGGCGGAGGAAACTATTCTAGAATCTACGGAAAGGACCAGCGGCCGAGAAGCCCTCCGAAAAAATGTGCAGGCAGCCATAGCCCTTGCAGGGGCAGTCCGCTCTACCTTGGGTCCAAAAGGACTTGATAAATTGTTGATAGATGATCAGGGTAGGACACTTGTTACCAACGATGGAGTAACAGTATTAGAGAATGCAAGGGTAGAACATCCTGTCGCTAAAATGATTATCAACACATCCTCAACGCAGGATAAGGTTGCAAGGGATGGCACATCAACCACGGTTGTTATGTGTGCTGAAATGCTTAGAAATGCATGGGAGTTAGTAAGACAAGGGATCCATCCTGCAATAGTAGCTAGAGGTTTTTCTCAAGCAGAAAAGTATGCAATAGATGCGCTGAGAGATATTTCGATTGATGCTAATGAAAAACAAATTCGCTCGGCTATACGGACATCGCTCTCTGGTAAACTCGATCATGCCATGGAGAAACATCTGTCTGAATTATCACATAAGGCTAGCAAGATAATTCTCAGTGACAAAAGATCAGACCCTACCCTAGTAAAGATAACTAAACAGAACGGAGGTGCCATGACCGATACTGAACTGATTACAGGTCTAGCCCTTGCGAAAAGCAAGATACATCCCGACATGGTAGAGAGGGGTGAAAAGGGGAAAATCTTGATCCTCGATGGAGGTATCGAGAAAAAACAACCAAAATTTGATGCAAAGCTGAAAATAAGCACGACAGGAATGTTAGATGCGTTTAAAAAATCTGAATCCAAATTATTGAGGTTACAGGTTGAAAACTTGGTAAGAATTGGTTGTGATTTATTGGCTTGTAAAGATGGAGTAGATGATGAAGCAAGACAGATGTTATTGGACCATGGAATTGTTGCATACAGGCGTGTTGAAAAGAATGATCTCGACCTTATTTCGCGTGCATGCAATGCTAATTTAGTGTTAGATGCTTCCAGGGCCACAGAAGAAGATCTGGGGACATTTGCCTCTACAAAAGAAGAACTACGTGGTGGAGTAAACCACTGGATTTTGAACGGAACGGATTCTGGTGCAACTCTGATTGTTCGAGGAAGCACGGATGAAGTGTTAAGCGAAGTTGAGCGCTGTTTTGCTGACGGGCTTGGAGTTGCTTGTCAGTTACAAGAAGAACCGGTTTTACTGCCCGGTGCGGGTTCAACCCAAGTTGCCATTGCTAGGAGGCTTAGAAGGTATGCTGAATCAATCCCAGGCCGCGAACAAATGGCCATTGAGGCGTGGGCAGATGCTATCGAATCCATCCCTAGAGCCCTCGCCCTGAATGCAGGTTACGATGGCACCGATTGCTTACTAAAACTAACAGCATCTCAAAATTTGGATGGAGATTTTATGGGTTTAGGATTAGAGAAAGGCGAGCCAATCAACACAATAACTGAAGGTATTCTAGAGCCGATTGGAATAACAAAACAGGCGATTTCAGGCGCAACTGAGACAGCCATAAGCATCCTAAGGATAGATGACGTATTATGGGCTCAGATGGATGCACAACTACCTGAAGAGGTAGAACAGGGATTACAAGGTATGAATCCAGAATGAAATTCACATACAAATTATTTCTTTGTATTTTCGTGCTCAGCGCAATTTTTCTCTTACCTTTATGTTCAAGTATCGACTGTAATCTACTCGTTATATGGGCGAGACTTTGGAGAGACGTATCCTAGTCACAGGAGCCCTAGGCCAGATAGGGATGGAGCTTCTAGAAGCTCTCTCGTCTAGATATGGTGCAGATTCAATTATTGCAACAGATATTAGAGATTCGAATAAGTTGGAAAGTTCAGGGATAAAATTTCACAAACTAGATGTTTTGAATAAAGAAGAGATAGAAAGGATTATTCAAAAATTTGACATAAATGAAGTATACCATTTAGCAGCATTATTGTCCGCATCTGGGGAGAATAATCCTGAGCTATGTTGGAAAATTAACATGGGGGGGCTCTTGAACATATGCGAGTTATCTAGAAACTATAAGTTCAGGATTTTCGCACCTTCATCAATTGCAGTCTTCGGGTCAGACGTAATAGGGGTTGCAAATCAAAATTCTCCTCTAAATCCTGCCACTATATACGGAATCACAAAAGTATCAGGCGAACTTCTAGCAGAATATTATCATGCGACTCATGATGTAGATATTAGAGGACTTAGGTATCCGGGTCTCATATCTTGGAAGGTAATGCCAGGCGGGGGGACTACCGATTATGCAGTTGAAATTTTCCATGCAGCCGTTTCTGGTAAAAGGTATACTTGCTTTGTAGATGAGAAAACAACACTGCCTATGATGTATATGGACGATGCAATCAGAGCGACAATCGAATTGATGGAAGCTCCTAGTGAAAATCTTTCAGTAAGAGGGGGGTATAATCTTGCGTGCCTAAGTTTCACAGCCGAAGAGTTATTCCAAGAGATAAAAATGATAATTCCAGAATTTGATTGTGATTTTGAACCAGATCATCGGCAGAGATATGCAGACTCTTGGCCTGATGCAACAGATGGTAAACAGGCAGAGATAGATTGGGGCTTCAAGATACATTATGATCTCAAGTCAATGTGTTACACTATGATTCAATCACTTAGACAATAATCTCGCATACCTCTTCTTAGCGTAAAAAAACTAAAATCTTAGCATGGTTGAAACTCTACCTTGCCGTATACCTCACGACATAGCTAGTAAGTTCAAAACCAACTGTTAATCCGTTTCATTCCACGAGATTTTCATCTTCTTTTGTAAATGTCGAGATTATTCCTAGAACAAACAGGATCATGGACCCCAGGTATAGCATTAGTGCGACATAGTCTGTTGGGACGTCAAAGTTGGTCCAATATGTGAGCGAATTTTGATTTGTTACGATTTTACTCTTCATCTCGTCAGCATCATCATCTTCTATTTCAGATGATTGAATAATTTGGAATAGAGGTTGTAAATCATCCATTGTCGGCTGATCATGCCGCTCAAACTCAGGCCTGAGGTCAAGATAGAAAGTAGAAGTAGAGTCGCCCTTTATTATCAGGCCTGACAACTCTTCAGCATACATGTTAATCTCCGTGCCGAAGTAGATAGGTAAAGCAGGTGTCATTGCATCTACTATGCTGTATGACTTGATTAGTTTAGCAGTTATTGCTCGTGTAGTTGGGTCTACAGATGCCGAACAAACATCCACTGGTATATCTTTAACCTCACTAGAACCAGAACATGTTATGTTTGTGATTGCATAACCACCTGCGTCAACTTTATCTCCCGATCCTGTGATAAATCCACCTGTAGTTTCGTTCAGATAATCTACAGATAACAAACCAAAGGTAGCGGTGAACATAGTCGAGTTGCGCCATGATAATTCAGGCGAGCCATC
>DAZU01000114.1:0-308 GCA_002507425.1 Euryarchaeota archaeon UBA53 | reverse complement strand
TTGCAGGTCCAGTGCTTAACCCTCCTGAGTTGTAATAAGTTAGGTTGGTTTCTAATTTAGACCAACCTAGAGACATATTCGTTGCATCTCCTGCCACGAAAGCACTAACTGGGTCTCTCCAACCAAACAGCCACTCATCCACTGTCTGAGTTTTGTAAGGTCCGTCACTTCCCAACCCAACTAGGAAGTCAGGAACAAAGTCCCCGTATATTGCATTCCTTACCATTACTCTCAATGCAGCGGCGGTATTTACATCAATTTCATAGATATTAGAGACAGTCATTTCATCCCACATTAGTGGTGCCTGA
>DAZU01000002.1 GCA_002507425.1 Euryarchaeota archaeon UBA53 | reverse complement strand
TAGAGATAAAAACTCTACAACATGATGACAAAGATGTGTTCTTATCAGTCATTAATCGCTTGATTTAGTTCAATCCTTCCATTTTGTCCATGTTCCGTCTGGATTCTGATACCAATTGTCTCCGTTATTTGCTCTGAACCAGTTAGTTCCATCCTCGTCAGGGTCCAGATAATCGCCACCGGGTAAATCCTCCCAGGAACCCACAGTATCTGTTTCACTCGATGCAATACCACTCTCATCAACATCCTGTGATAGCGGTAAAATCGGTGGTGCCGGCATTGGCAAATCTGTCAGCGGTTCCACGGATTTTCCAGACAGCTTCTTGTTGGGCTTTTTCTTTAGCATGAATAGAAGAGTCGTAACAAGTCCTAATACAACAATTCCACCAATAATTCCAATTATTATTATCGTGTTATCACCTTCAGTATCTGATTCCTTAATTTCATCAGTATCCGTAACTCCCCCATCACTAGGCTCGCTGAGTAAACAGCCTGGATAATTGACATCATCGTCAAATCGACCGTCAGGAGAAACAAGTGGGCACATGTCGGCTAACTGAGCACCCTCAACAAATTGCCCCGGCCAGTTAGCATCTCTAGATTCGTTCCATTCAGGGTTGCCCCAATTGTCACCAAAACCATCTTCATCACTATCATGCCACTGTGTCGCTTCAAATGGGAACATATCGGGACCATTCCCAAGTGTGTCCCAAACATCATAACCCCAGAACGCATCTATGTCTGAATATCCATCGTTGTCCATATCAGGGCACCCAAACCTGTCAATGTAGGAGCTTCCCTCACGATCGGGGCATAGGTCAAACTGGAATCCTACTAGGTTATCCCCATAGCCATCACCATCTACATCAGACCACTGACTGGGATCATCAGCGAAGGCGTCAGCACCCATAGAGACGCTGTAAGCAAGATCTGGGTCTGAATATCCATCGCCATCGGAGTCGATACAACCTGCTCTGTCATCGCTTGAGTTACCAAAGAAAAATGGACAATCATCGGCATTGTTTCCGTTGGGATTGTCTCCGTATCCGTCACCATCGCCGTCATTCCATTGTGTTTCGTCTTGGAAGAAAGCATCGACTGCATCAGCAATTCCGTCACCGTCAAAGTCTGGACAACCTTTCTGTCCTAGAGTAGCAGTCCCTTCTTGCATAGGACAGAAGTCATCAATATCTGAGAATCCGTCATTATCATCGTCGTTGTCTTCTCTAGCGTCAAGACATCCATCTCCATCGTTATCATTGGTGGTGTTCTTTCTCCAATCTGTAATTCCGTTAGGACAAAGATCAACCTCGTTAATTATGCTATCATTGTCATTATCATTGTCTTCGTTATTATTTCTGCAACCATCACCATCTCTGTCATTTGATTCAGATGAGATCCAACCAGTTTCTCCTCTTGGGCATGAATCGTTGATGTCAAAAATACCGTCGTTGTCATCATCTAAATCTTCATTTGAACCCTCATCCTGACATCCGTCACCGTCCTTGTCTGTCTGAACGTCTGAGGTCCAATTAATCGCCCCTTGAGGACAGTCATCCACTAAGTCATCTACTCCATCACCATCGTCGTCACCATCGCAGTCATCACCTACCCCATCTAGTTCAAAATCATCTTGAGCAGGATTTGGTGTGAACTGACAATTATCATTCTCATCTAGAACACTATCACCATCATCATCGGTATCTTCGTCAATGTCTCGACAGCCGTCATTATCCATATCTGAGCTACTATCAACAGTCCAATCCAAGTGACCAGTTGGGCAGTTATCTAGTGAATCTGTAACTCCATCATTATCATCGTCGTTATCTTCCTCAATATCCTTGCAGCCGTCGCTATCGTGGTCGAGGGAGATATTCGACTGGTTCCAACCTATGAAACCATACGGGCAATCATCAATTGCATCATGGAGGCCGTCATTATCATCGTCGTTATCGCATGCATCACCTTTTAGATCCTCATCGAAGTTGCTCTGGTTCGCATTTGGGGTGTTGAGGCAGTTGTCCGTATAATCAGTAACTCCGTCATCATCTTTGTCGTGTTGGAACTTCCACACGAACACATCCTGGTCTGTTGCAGACCTAGGTGTGTCTCCGAACCATACAGTCCCGCTAAACTCACCACCCGCAATTATGCTACCATCATCTAAGGCGAGTAATGCCCCAACAGTATCATTGTCAGCTCCTCCAATGCTCATTGCCCATTGAAAGTCAGAGTCCAAATCTACCTGGGCTATGAAACCATCAAACTTGTTTGTAGTGAAGTTTTTCTGCAGAGTTGTCGTACCAAATTTCATACTATCGAAGTGCCTTCCGCCGAACTGGACTTGGCCTTTTGGATTCACGGATAAAGACTGCAATCTATCATCGCCACTTCCGCCCGCATTGTAATCCCAAATTTGGGTTCCATTGGCATCATATCGCAATAATAGAATATCCCAACTTCCCTGACCATTTACAGCATTTCCATTTTGTTGTTTGTAACTTGCATAAAAATTACCTCCAACAACAACTCCACCATCAGGGTGCAAGACTATGTTGTTGAAGTAAACACCACAATTAATTCCAAAACATGGATTCCCTCCGGAGTTTTGACCCCATTCAAAGGTACCATCATCGGCGTATTTCAATACAAATCCAGCATAAGTTGATTGAGGATTTGAAACAAATGAACCATTATCCCAACGTTCGTTACCAGTATTGTATCCTGCAATGTAAACCGAATTCGTGGAGGGCTCATGAACCAATTGATATGGTGATGAGTGACCAGTTCCATAGGAATCTTTAGCCCAATCCCATTGAGAGGCGCTCACGTTGTAATACGCAACGAAAAATCTACCATTGTCAGATGGATTATTGGCAATTAATTGGTTAGCATCAAATTCGGTGAAATTTTGATAATAGCCAGTAACGTAAAGATTGTCGTAATTGTCTGCAACTATGTCCCAACCAACATCTATGTCAAATCCTCCAAACTTCATTGCCCAATCAAACTGGCCTGTGCTGTTAACTCTCGCTATCCATCCATCGAATCCAGTTGTTGTGATTGTTGTGTTACCAAAATTCACAGAACCTTGGAAGTAACCCGTGCCATACACATTGTCGTTTGAATCAACCGTTACACCTCGACATTCATCATAGTAAATTGCAGTTCCAGCTGATACAGCCCAGTCCCAGACACCATCTTTAGTGAGTTTGGCGATCAAAATGTCTCCCTCACCTTCTGTATATATTTGGACAGCGCCAAATTGGGATGCCTGATATATGGTTCCACACACGATTACATTACCTTGTGAATCGAATACCATCTCATAGATATCATCATCGTCTAAAGAACCTCCCGATGCCGACCAGTTTGAGTTTGCTCCTCTTCCAATGCCTGCTGCATTCAGTGCTTGGATTTGCTCTTGGCTAAGCTCAGATTTTTCTTCAACTAAATCCAAATTAAAATTGAATGAATTTTGGTCGCTAGATACGACCATACCGTTCATCGAATTCATAATAGAGAATAGAAGGCATAAGAGGATACCTGATGCAATCAACCTGCGCATATATGCCCGTATGATTGCACCTTGATGAATACAACGCCCTTTTGTCTTGGGTTAAACAAAGGGAGGGCGAACTATCTTTGCTCTAACTTTCTTGCGAGGAGATGCAACAATCATAACTTCAGAATTAGGAGAAACATTTGCTATGTAACCCATCCCTATTCCCGTCCTTCCTAGAGAAGGCGAAGGTGCTCCACTAGTAAGTGTGCCAATTATATTTCCATCTAGATCTTCTACTACCTTCCCACCCCTAGGTAACGGTCCTTTCTCCAACTGCAAAACTCCCCAAAGTCTTTCATCACCTTTAGTGTGTGAAACAACTCGATCTTTGCCTATGAAATCATGCTCTATATCCAAGCCAAAAGGAACATTTGTTTCCCACGAATCTCTGTGCAATATATCGTTATCTTCCAAATCGGGCGAAGCAAAATCTACACCTGATAGCAAGTAACCTTTCTCTAACCTTAAGGTATCTCTTGCACCAAGGCCGATTGGAATAGCACCGGCTGTGATTAGTTTTCTCCATAGATCAGGTGCATCCTCATTATTTATGAAAATCTCATAACCTGGCTCACCCGTGTATCCAGTACCTTGAATCCACCCAGATAATCCTGAATCATTCTTTGATATTCTCTTCCATTTGAACCGGCCTACATGATTTTCTAATCCTAGAACGCTCTCAATTATTGATTTTGAATTTGGACCCTGTAATGCAAGAATACTGGTGGAGGGAGATAAATCCTCAATCGATACCGATCCGTCATCTGGAATAAGAGACGAGAACCATTTCCACATAACAGGTATCATGCTTGCATTGGGAACACCTAATATTTCGGTTTCTGACACCACTGCAAAAATCATATCATCGATAAGAAAACCATCGTAATCCAAAAAATGAGTGTAAGCACAACTACCCGGTGCAATCGCTGTGCACTTCTGTGTCGAGATTGATTCAAGCCAAGACCTAACATGATTTCCAGTGAAACGGAACGTACCCATATGAGACACATCAAAAAGACCAACTGATGTGCGGCAAGCTAAATGTTCTTGTGAGATGTTAGTATACCATATAGGTAACTCAAATCCGTGGAAATCTACAATATTCCCATTTAATTTGACGTGTTCTTCATACAACGGAGTCCTGACTGGAACCCTTTGGGTCATAGATAAACCGATAACTTCCAAGCACTAAATTATCACTGTTGAGGAATTCATTTTTTACCACCCCTAATTATGGACCAATTCTTGCGTGTCAATCCTTCTAAGGCAACACCTGTCAACAAGCCCCATACAATTGGATTGGATATTTTTGCAACTATTAAACACACCATTGATATGGAGGCAATTATCCAATGATGGAGCCAGATTTTTTCATTTCTTATGTGAAATTTTATGTTTTCTGTTAGCCATCTAGTGATAGAGTAGCCTAATATCAGGGCAAGTGAGTAGTAAGCGAACTCCATGTTTTTTATTTGGGGTTTTTAGTATAATCTAGTTTCGCTTAATATTCGACGGGAACCGGATCTAGCATACGCCACAAATACCAGCTAGCAGCAGTTCTGTAAGGTGCCCAGGTTTTTGAAATCTTGAGAACATCTTCTTTTGTTTCCGCTACCGGGACTAGTTTTTTTACAGCATTTACTAATCCTATATCTCCTATGCTGAATATGTCTTGTCTCAGAAGAGCAAAAATTTGGATCATCTCTGAAGTCCATGGCCCAATTCCACGAAAACTTGTCAAGTGTTTTGTCACCTCAGTATCGGTCATATTATCCCAAATTGGGGATAGGAACTTTTCGCTGTCCATGGCTATACCATGTATGTAAGATGACTTTGATCTTGTTAAACCGCAAGAAGCCAACTGTTCAGGACTGAAATTTCTTATATTTGCAGGATTGATTTCACCCACCATATCAATTAGACGATTCCATATTGAGTCTGCGGCTAGAACTGATATTTGTTGACCAACGATTGAACGGATTAGAGTGCAAAAAACATCACCTTTTCCTTTGAGTGATTCGCCGTGATACCTAGAGACAATTGGAGATAATATTGGGTCTTTCAGAAGAAACGAATCAGCCTCATCCCACCAATCGGGTTTACCGGTTTGCATGTTTATACATGGTGGATTGTTTATTTTATTACTTGCTTAAAATCAGTGATTGGGTGGAATGCCTCTGATGACATCGTGACCAGTACGGACAATTTCTTCAACCAAACCGTTGAGGTGTTTGATATTGATTGCTGGATTTGCTATTACTGGTCGCAGTATTACGTTATCACCAATATTAGATTGAGAAATCATATAATTACCAGATTTTATTATCCTGTCTCTAATTTGTTTATTCACATCGTTATGGTCAATACCTTCGCTTGTGAACCGTAGGCATACATTTGTCCAATCTCGACTTGACATCATTTCGAGAGAACTTTCTTTTTTTATCATATCCTCTAAGTAGTCGGCCAAGCCCATGTAAGACTCGACCAATCTAGCCCAGCCTGCATCTCCTTTATCCCTCCAAGACAGGAATAATTTTAGAGCATCATTACGCCTTCCACACTGAAGACTTATTCGACCCAAATCGATATTTTCAGCATCTTGGTGGAATAAATAATGGGCAGAGTCCCCATGAGCACAAATTTTCCTTAGAATTTCAGGGTTCTTTATCAAAAACGCGGAACAAACCAACGGGACACCCATCATTTTGTGCGCATCCCAGCACACCGAATCAGCTAACTCAATACCGTCCATCAACCCTCTGTATTTCGTGCTAAATAGACATGAGCCTCCCCAAGCTGCATCTACATGGAGCCAAATTTCATTCTCTTCACATAATCTTGATATCTCTTTGATTGGATCAAATGCACCCCTAACTGTGGTTGCTGCGGTGGCAACAACACAAAACGGGATTTGATTGTTTTTTTTGCAACGTTCAATCTCTTCAATCAATTTATCACACCGCATTCTACCATCATCATCGCAAGCAACCTTGATTACATTGTCGAATCCTATTCCCAGAACATTTGCAGCCATGAGAACGGAATAATGTGACTCTTCAGAGACAAAGCAAACTAGATTCTTAACATCATAACCGCGTTGTTGGCCTAGTGGGTCAATGCGATATCTTGCACACATCATGCCTATCATGTTGCCATTAGAGCCACCGGTTGTAAGGGTGCCATTACCCTCCGAAAACCCAACAATTTCACACATCCTCCTAATGAGCGCCTGCTCAACAAGGGTTGCATAGGGGGAAAGCTCGTATGTATACATGGAATTATTGACCAAAGTGGCAATAACTTCACCTGAAAAAGCTGCGACATTGAATCCTCCCCATAGTGGATTCATGAAACCCGGGCTATCAGTTCTAACGCTATATCTCAAGAAATGTTCTATGTCGATTATTAAAGATTCTAAACCTCTGCCTTCGAGAGGAAGACCTAGATCCGAAATTTTTGACAAACTGGAGGGTTCTATATAATCACCGTTCGGCTCATTGCCTCCTAAATGATCACGAACTAAGTCCATCACATGCTCAAGAAACTGGTCGTCTTCCATCGGTAACACTATTCCCACCTGTGTCTACGGTTTAGACCTATGTAATCTTTCAAAATCAATAAATCCCAGCAGCCTAATGTTTGTAAAATTAAAACTTTATATTGGAACGACTTGCTGGTATTATGTCAACCATTTCGCCTAATGTTGAGCTACCAATATTGAAGTTGGTTTACAGGTATATTTTGATATGCGAATTGCATAATTAATTAGTAATATTGAATAACTAATGCATAGAGGACCGGGCATGCTCGGCTCAGACGGCTCTGTTTGGATTGAAAGATTGCACATGCAACTTGCGAGGAATCTTAAATCAGCTAACTGGTCTCAAGCAGAAATCGCCCAGATGCTTGGTTCCACCCAATCTACCATATCCCGGATGGCGCACAGAGATTTGCCTGACATGAGTGGAACATCTGATGAATCGACCATCGATGGCTGGGCACATGAAATATCAATGGCCCTAAGGCAACTTGGCCCAACCTCTAAACCAACCCGAACACGTTTCGTGATGGAAATTGCGTTTGGTCCAGGCCAAGTAATTAGATTCGATAAGTCACTAACCGGAAGTGACCTGGATTCCGATCAGGAGCAAAGCGCTCTTCTGAAGAGACTGGAGTGGGCAATATCAAGGATAGATGTTAGTCGAATAAAAGGACAAATGCCAGCAGTTGGAATGAACATAGCATGTTGCTTAGATTCGGCAAAATCTGTTGCAGAGGTTGCCGCATTTCCTGGAAAGGTTACCATAGTAAACGACAAATTAAGGCATCATGACACGCCAGATTTTGGGGCCTCATCTCATCTCGCTGGAATGTTGATAGACTCTAGAGTATACGATTCTAAAAAAACTGCGATACTGAATATACATCCCGGAGAAAATAAAGACAATATCGAAACTATTTGTGAGGATTTGGATTTAAACCTCACTTTTGCAACCAAGGGTGACCTAGTTCCTCATCAAGGTATAGATGTGATACTTGATGAAGGGGCCTTTGGTTGGGAGCCAACTCTCTACATACTTGCGCACAACCCGCTAGAACTTGTTGATAGAATGCACAAAATTGTGTCCTTAATTTAATGGTGAAAAAAATGAAAAAAGAATTTGCATGCTGCTTACTTGTTTCCATGATGATGGTCTCAGGTTGTTTGACAGAAAAAATAGATGAGACTATTGATGATTTAGTAACAGATGATTATCAGTTTGTGGATGATGGAGAATTGATTATAGTAACTTACGATGTAAGTGGACTAACAGACACAATGATAAGTACATTTGAAAATGATACAGGATATGATGTAAAATTAATCAAACTTGACGATGCAGGGTCTATTCTTGACCACCTAATGCAGTATAAAGGGGTTCAGATTGCTGATTTGGCTCTAGGTCTGGACAACACATACCTGCAAACGGCGCTAGACAATGGAGTCTTAGTGGAACACATCGCCCAAAACATTCCTGAATTAGATGAAAAAGCGCTCATCCCATATGATGGACCATATGCCGTTCCATTTGACCAAGGCTATATGTGCTTAAACTATGATACCCAGATTGTTGATGGAGTAAATTACACAGTCCCAACATCTCTTTGGGACTTGACTGAGGATGAGTGGAAAGGAAAAGTTGTTTTCCCATCCCCAGAAACAAGTAGCCCTGGTCGAGCATTTATGACTGCAACTACCGACTACTTTGCCAATGATAATGACTCAACTACTGACTGGACTGATTGGTGGTCTGCAATGGCCGCAAACGATGTGATAATTACTTCTGGATGGGGAGAGGCTTACGAAACTCACTACACGGGTGGTTATGGCGAATGGATAGATGGTCATGTCGGCGATGCACACATTGTCGTGTCATATTGCCATTCTCCGGGCGTTGAATCTTGGTATAATGGCAACTGGACAAAATCTGCTGCACTTGACCTTCCCAGATCTGCTTTCCATCAAGTTGAATATGCGGCTGCCGTTCATGGTGGAAACCTAAATTCATCATCAGAATTCATTGAGTATCTTCTATCCGAGCAGGTGAACAACAATATGCCGACTGAGAATTTTATGTATCCAGTGCTAAATGGAAGTGACCTACCTGAGGATGGCGGCTATAGGTATCATTCGGTTATACCTGCACACCCTGCCGAGGTGTCAGCAGAAGAGATTGCTCAAAATATGGAAAGTTGGTTAGAAGACTGGAATAGAGCCATGGTTGATGCTTGAGATGTTCAAAAAGGTGGCAAATGCTTCCGCAGTCACTATTTTCATTCTCCTTATTATAGTGCCATTATGGCTGGCTTTGGATAGATTAATTTGGGTCGCCGGGCCTGACATGACAAATTGGTTTAGCGCTCTCAATGAAAATTATATTTCCAAAGAAGTTGTTGGGTTTACATTTTTACAAGCAACCCTATCCACTATACTCACAGTTTTCATTGGATTACCAATTGCTTGGCAGCTTGGAAGGTATGAATGGCCATTTCAGTCTTTCATTAAATCCATACTCACAATGCCGTTTGTAATGCCCTCAATAGTTGCAGCTATTGGCTTTCTTAATCTCATGGAAATATATGACTTAAGAAGCAATGAGAACACATGGTTTACAATTTTGATATTAGCACATGCTTGGTTCAATCTTTCCCTAGTCATAAGATTCTGTGAGCCGGTTCTATCAACTCTTGATCCTCGGCTTGAAGAACAAATTAAGCTTCTACCCAATGGACAAAGCTTTCTTGACCGAATCAAACATTTTTGGGCACCATTATTGCTACCTTCAGTAGCTGCAGCAGCATGCATGACATTCGTTTTTTCATTCACTTCTTTTGCACTTGTGAAGTTGATTACGTTAGGTGAAAATACAATTGAAAGTATGATGGCTAGTATAGGATCGTCCGCAGGAATAGAGGGATACCAGGTAAGTAGAAATGAAATTATTTTAGGTGGTTCGATAATTCAGTTCACGGTTTTGTTAATTTCGTTATGGTTGATGTCTTATCTACAACAGAAAAGGCAGTCTCTATTACCTAAAGCCTCAGAAAAAATTGCAAAAAAGAGAAGTCGATACGGCTGGTTTGTAGTTGGGCCAGCAATTATATTTGCAATCGCACCTCTTCTTGCGATACTTGTTGATTCATTTAGAGTTCAAACCCGAGAACAAGATAATGTAACCGAAAGTTGGAGCACTGAAGGTTGGGAGTATGCGTTTAAAGAAACAGTGAGCTTATCATCAGGATGGGATGCCTTGATTAATTCACTTTCCTATGCATTTGTAACACTTGCAATAGCCCTTCCCCTAGGGTGGATACTGGCACAAACAATCAAGGATTTAGAAGTAAAATCTCCAAAATTAGCAAGAATAATCGACGTCACTACAATGCTACCATTTGCAGTTTCCAGCGTAATGATTGGATTAGGTGTAACAATAGGGATGATCAAGATTAATCCGGAATTTTTCTACCAACTCTGGTTCACTCCAGTGATTGCGCATGTTATGATTACCACTCCATTTGTAGTTCGAATTATTCTACCAGCATTACGTTCGATTGAGCCTGCATATGATGAATGTGCGATGACATTAGGGGTTACTCCTTTCAAGAGGTTAATTTCAATAAAAATTCCAATGCTTCGAGGTTCCATAATTATAGCAGCAATTTTCACATTGGCGATGTCAATGGGCGAATTTGGAGCATCGTGGGTTGTTACAAGAAATTCAGATTGGACTACTTTGCCGATAATGATTGATACAATTAGAGAGGCCTACAAACCAATAACCAACACAGCATCTAATGCAATAGCATCGGTATTAATGCTTATAGCATTGGTATTGTTCACATGGGCTGAGAAATTTAGGCCAAAAAGAGACGGAGGTATGTTTTGATGTTAGAGTGTATTGACTTTGAAAAATCATTTGAGAAACCTCTATTCTCAGGTTTTAATCTTCAACTTAAACCTGGAGAAATAGTCGCAATAACTGGACCAAGTGGCAGTGGGAAAACAACACTATTGAGATGCATTTGTGGATTGGAAATCTTGGATAAAGGACGTATTATTCTAAATTCAGAGGAAATTACTGATGTCAAACCAGAACGAAGAGGGATTGGTTTAATTTTCCAAAAGCCCGTCCTTTACCCCCATCTATCGGTTGAAGGTAACCTGAAATTAGGTTCTAAAAATAAGGAAATATTCGACGCTTTAGAGGAAGTAGGATTGCAGGGCTTTAATCAACGCAGAGTAGAAACTCTATCAGGTGGAGAAGGACAACGAGTCGCTTTGGCTAGGGCGTTGTTGGCAAATCCAACAGTTCTTTTGCTAGATGAACCATTCAGTTCAATCGATGATGATTTATCTGATAGATTGGTCTCAGAGGTCAGAGAATTGCTCAAGAAAAGAGGATGTCCAGCAATATTGGTAACTCATAACAAAAAGATTGCAGAAAATTTCGCTGACAGAGTAGTTTCTCTCTAATTCAGCCGCTACCATGATATGCTAGTGTGTCTCATATACAAATAGGGAAAGATATGGTCGCCATACCTTTAGACATTGTACCCTACATAAGGGGTGTCCAATTAGTGTTAATTGGTTACAATGGATATACTAAAGGTTCGAGATTTGAAACCGACAAGATGGTCAGAGATGAGATCTCTCGAGCTGTGGGAAGAGTTCGTAACCATATGCAAAACATATTTGACATACAATTCAAGCAAAATGAGCTGGAGATTGCTAGAGCCGCAAAACAATGCATTGAGGAATGTGATTACCTTACAGAGGATGTAAAAAAAGCAACTTCTGGAATGGAGCATGCCTTTCTTTCAGGACAACGTTCACCATCAAATAAGAATCTGAAAAAACTTATCAAACATGATCACGAAGTCATAGATATGGTGACAAAAGCGGTAAACATTGCAAACAGTGCGGAACAATCAATAGCAATTGAAACACATAATTCTAAGCAACTGATTCTACAAACCACTCAAATGTTAACCAGTTCTAAAGGATTTTTTGGGGCTAGGGCAAACGTCCTAGCGGGATTAAGACAAAAGAAAGTAAAGAAGTGATAATATGGCAAATTACAGATGGAGAGAAAGCCCTGATATTATAGCTAGGCTAGTAAATGCAGATAAAATACAGACCTTGTCCTCACAACAAGTCATGCTCAAGCCAAATGAAGCGTGTGCTCTTATTGTGGACGGGAGAATAGGTGATATCCTAACTGAAACTCTTCTCAAGAGCATGGCAGGTGGTTTTTCTCGATGGTTAGGAGACAAAATGGGGGTTACCGCAACCGATAGAAGACTATTGTTCGCAATGACTGGCCCAATGGATTATTGGATTCCTTTTGATGGTCAGATTGCTAATGGAGAGAAAGTGAGTGGGTTTGCAAACCTTCGCCTTAGAATGGAACTAGATGATGTGCCCAAGTTGCTGAATTATTTTGCCAACAATGCCCCAATCCTAAATCGAGAAGGTTTGATCAAAATATTATCCGATGAGGTGAAAGCAAGGGTTGTAACACCAAGTCTAGCAATGTGCGAAGATTATTCTGAGCTACGGTCTGGACAATTTTTAGAGAGATTTGAAATGAGTGCAGAGATGGGAATGAGAAATTTGTTGTCAAATCTAGGATTCACCATGGTCAAAGCATTCCCTGTTACAAATCCCACAGATATGGAATTAGTTCAAAAGCACAGGGCTGCAATTGAAGCTCAGACTGCTGGTAACCAGGTAAATACTGAAGCACAGTTAGCACATTACTCTCAAACAGAAGCACTGACCCTGGCTAGAATTGAAATGGAAACAAACGTCGCTAGGGCTGAGGCACAAGGCAAGGTTACTATTGAATTGGAATCAGAACTAAAAGAACTCAGAGCGCAAGAAGCAAAATGGAACGCACAATTAACGTTCGAGCGTGAAAAAATGGAAATCCGATCAGACGAAGCGGATGCAAAAACCAAGCGAGCAATGGACATGTTCGAACAAGTTCAGGCGAGAAAGGCTGATAGAATTGCAAAACAGCAGGATTTTCAAAATCAGAGAATGGAATCACAAAACCAATTCCAAAAAGATATGCTTGAATTAGCAGCACAGCATGGTGCGCTATCTCCAGAAGTTATTCAGGAATTGTTGAAACAACAGACCGCACAAAAAGCAATTGATGGGTCTGGCGAAGAAACAAATTCCGACCAATAATGGGATTAAAATTTGAATCCTTTACAGGATGTAATCAATGATAATATTCTATTTGATTTGTCCGATTGCATGAATAATGAGATGCCATAGCACCTCTATGTTCAAGCGTCCTTGGGGAATATGGAAACCCCACTGGCGCAACAAGGAAAATTCACGAATTTTCACATATACAATGTTGGTTGCTATTTTGACTATGGCAATACCTTACTCTATAATTAACAGAATAATGGGTAATTTAGACCGCTCGGTAATAGATCCAATTACACCAATAGACTCATGGATTCCTTTCTTGGCCTGGTCTTCAGTGATTTATTTGACACTATACCTATATTATCCGGTTGCCTGCTATTACGGAATAAAAAATGATCATCGAATAAGAGAAATGTTCGCTTTCAATCAAGTCATGATTACCATAACTTGGATCGTTTATCTAATTTTTATATTGTTTCCAACAGAGATATACATTAGGGAAGAGATACCAATTGGCATTAGAAAGGGTGAAGGGTTCTGGGGATTTTGGATTGGTGATTTAATGCATCAGATCGATAAACCATACAATGCATGGCCTAGTTTACATATCGTTCAATCACTTATGATGTTGATGCTTGTTAGGCATTGGAAAGTGCTTAGTGCAAGGGCAGAAATTTTGGCTTGGATTTCTTGGATTATGTTGTGTGCGTCTGTTATGACCACAAAGCAACATTTCTTTTTTGATTTAGTTACAGGAATAATCGTCGCTCTACTATCATGGTATTACTTGTGCATTCCTTTGATGAACAATGCTAATTCAAATGAGTGGATAGAAAAGTTTCCAGACGAATCCTATCTAGAGTAAATCAAAGCAAATGAATTAATCGTACGAGATGATTATCGATTGATCTATGTTGATGGAAACATCACTATCATCATTGTCAACAACCAATTCGTGGAGTAAGTATGTATTGAAGTGAATTGTGTTCCAAGTAATAGATTCTCCATTTGCAATATGTTCGCTGTATCTCTGACAAGTATCGTCATTTTCGTCGATTACGTTCCATGTAATCTGCACAGAATCTCCTCCTCCAAATTCAGTAATCAACTCTGGATTTTCAACGGTAGATAAGATTTCTATCATCGATGCATGTTGTCCACCATTTGATGGGCGTGGATCAAAATCTAATACACCCGGGCTTTGGGTTTCATATTCTAACCAGTCCACTCTGTAGTCAATAATTATCGAAGTCATTTTTTCTACAAGATTTCCATTTTCATCAACTGCGAACATTATTACCTCATAAACTCCGTGATTAGGAAATTCAACGGTTATACTTGTAGTGGTCTGAGCGTCAACCTCGAATGATTCTCTGGAGTCATTTGTATTAACTCCAAAGATTACTATTTTGCTATCCGAGGTTGACGCTGAAAAGTCAAACTCTATCTCAACATTTTCAACAGATGATAATTCACCATCAACATAGGAATGCAGCACTATGCCGCTAGATGAACTGAGAGAAACATCTAACTGAATCTGAGATATCTTATCATCCTGGCCAACACACCCGATAAGTAATGAGCAAAACAACATCACGACAATCAAATTTGAATTATATTTTGTCATAAAACTCCTCTCCGATTTGAATTTAATTACATCAGGTCTGCTATTAGTTCTGGTTGGGTCAGATAGATTGTAAGAGCTACGCCAGCCATCATCATCATCCAAGCACCAACTGCTTTTATTAATCCAGTAGACCTTCTTAGTATGTTGATAAAACGCTGTTGACCTAGGCCTACAACAGTTGTGACTGCAATCATCAAAAAGCTGACAGAAAGCATTAGTCCAATCATACCTGTCCAAGTTGCAGCCCCTCCTATAAGTGCTAGATAAGCAATAAAGGGAATTACCGCTGCTGCCGTGCAGTCAATAGAGGCAGCAGAATATCCTATTCCCCATAAATACATGTTACGTTTTGGAGTAAATCTTTCATCCATTTCTGTAGTGGAGTATTTATCCACAAGTTTCTGCACGAAACCAAGCATGTGGGCAGTACCGCCAGTCAGCATAAAAGCCCCAAGAATAATCAACAATATTGCAACAGCCAAAGCAAAATAATGCAAGGTTCCTGAAAGATTAATCACACTTCCAAGACCTAATACTACAATCCCAATAATAGCGAAAAACGTCAACTGACCTAGCGCAGCCAGTCCACCTAATTTCCAATGGGCAGGCATAGGTGTCTCGAGTTTTCCGCTTTCCATCAATTCATCTTCACGTTGACCTAAACCAACGTAATATGAAATGTAACCTGGCAAAACAGGGAAAGCACAAGGAGAGAAATACACTAGAACGCCTAGTAATAAGCCCATAGTAAAAATTGCTCCAGGAGAACGATCAACCTCAGCAATAGAAAATCTGAGATCTTCAGCTTCTCCATCAGCCGCTGCGAGAACTATTGAATCGAATTCTGACCATCCTTTAGTTGGTGTACCTGAACTCTCTTTTGCTACAATAAAGCCCTCGTGATCTATCACTAATACGATAGGAATTGCTTGAGCTTGATATTCCTCAACCATATCACCACGATAGTATTCAATGATGTCCCAAGTTATATTGCCTTCTAGTTGAGTGGATATTGTAAAATTAATTGACGTGTTTTCGTGTAGTATTACATCGATGCCCTCTATGTCAACATCTAATCCATCATTGTCTTCTAGCCCTTGACCAATATCGAAGCACGATACATCCTTTTGAGAATTATTTACTTGAACTTCTAAACAATACGTACCATCGTCTAAATCAACCTGTGATGAATTAAAACCCGAGTGTATTTTTTCATGCTTTAACACCGAGTCGGTTTGACCAGTTGCAACCACCCATGGCATGTGAGAATCCGATTGCGGATCACCAAATTTTTCGTATAACATGTCTAAATCTTCTCCGGGATACCACATCCCAACAGACACGACGATAATTTCGTAATCGCCTTCATACGATTTCCATTCATCCAGTTTCTTCTCTAGGTGTGCTTGCACGATATGACAATTCGCACAATCTATCGCCATGAAATCTAATACGACAACCGCTTTCCCTCTCTGCTCAGATAGTTTGAACCAACCTGTTTCGTTAACATATGGAGATTCTTCGGTTTCTCTGTCAAGGCTTTCGACTTCAAAGTCTGGTGCTAATCTTATGTTATCTCGATCTACGCCATAAGTTGATGATGCTAGGTCGAACATAGATAGGCCGGCGTAACCGATTATAGAGAATAAAACAATTCCAATACCCAGAGCCTTCCAAGTTGTGAGGTCCTTAAACACGCCGAGGTCTACACCAAAGCGATCTTTCAGACCCATTATCTTATCCTAATCTGCTTGAGTTATCAAACCCTCGCGTTGAAGATTATTGGCAAATTTTACTGCAAGACGTTGTTGCTTTTACCTGCCCACAATACAAATCTGAAACATATGACTCCCACAATTACTCCTACCGCAGCGCACAAATATAGCCAAACAGCCTCATCAGCACCAGCTATTGTTGCGTCTATTAGAACGTAAAGAAGTAAAACGCAGGATACCGCTCCAATCAGCCCACTGATTCCAAGTCCGGCAGACATGACAAGGAACTTTTTGACTATGTTCACGGGCCTTCGTGTGATTGGACGCAAATAAATTTTGACCCGTCAACCTTGATGTTCCATTCCTTGTGACATTGAGTATAACCTATGAAGAGCATCATTGTCTATCAACCAATCTACTACTTTTTCAGGAATAGACGCAAGCATGACTTGCTTTTGCCCGTCTTGTTCGTAAACTGTTGATAGCATTTTTAGTGTCAATCTGACCCTCCAACCCTCCAATGATTCTCTTTGTGAATATTCAACGAAATGGACCGGAAAATCTGACTTGGAATACAAATTTCTGGTGTCTTCATCGCTCGTAACTAGAATCCCATCCCCATGAAATTTTTTTGCATGCTCAACCCAATTCGGAGGGTCGTTTATATCGGGGATTTGAACAATATTAGCCTCTCTTCCACTTAGCCATTCTCTTATCATCGACTCTCTTTCGCTAGCATCCCATGGATTGTTCATATTTATTTCAGCATCACTAGAACCTATCGCAATAGTGACCGGGCCCTTATGCAGTGCTGCATCTACTAAATGTGCATGACCTCTATGAAAAGGTTGGAATCTTCCTAGAACGATATACATAGTATCACTCAAAATAAGACTCAACACTTTCTACAGACAAGTCTAGTCCAAAATCATTGAAGCAAGAAATCATTCTTTTACAACCCTCAACCATTTCTGGAATTGTTGTTTCTCCCATGCTACCTACCCTGAACATCTTGCCCTTAAAATGGTCTTGAGCACCAATCACTTGTGTTTGATAATCATCTTTCAATTTTGTTCTCCATGTGTCATCAATACCCTCAGGATATAATATCGCTGTGACGGTATCTGATCGAAAATATTCATCCGCGAGAAGTTTAAAACCTAAGTCTGTAAATAAGTTCCTCACACCTTTTGCTAGTTTTGTGCAACGTTCCCACCTATTCTCCAGACCCTCTTCTCTCAGTGTATCAAGTGCTGCACTCCAACCCATTGCAGGATTTATTGCCGGTGTCCAAGGTGTTTGATCATCGTCACCTTTTTTCAATGCAGAAATTATATCGAGATAATAAACAGGATTAGAATCACCTTGATTTCTTATTGCATTACACCTTTTAACGAAGTGTTCGTTAACTGCAATAGCAGCGATTCCACTCGGACCTGCAGTACATTTTTGCCCACCTACTACGACTGCTTCTGCTCCCCATTTTTCTGGATGAACAGGCATTCCACCAACGCTTGTTATTCCGTCAATTATGAAAGATACGTTGTGTCTGTGACACATTTCAGCAAGTTCCTCAGCGTCTTGAGTTATACCCGAGGAAGTCTCATTATGACATATTGCCAATGCTTCCCAATTACCTCTAGCCAATTGTTCTTCAATTTCACCGAAATCAAATGACCTACCCCAATCATATTTGAGATGTTTTACATTGCAAAATCTTGAGCCCATTTCAGCGACTCTTTCACCAAATTTGCCATTTGTTGGCACCAAGACTCTATCATTCGGCCTGAAACGATTAGCTAAGACCATTTCCATGGCAGCAGTCCCAGACCCTGAGACAACGATTATTTTGTAACCATCATCACCAGTCCACGATTGTTTTTTGCGGATTTTTTCAGATGGAGAGAGATTGAAAGCATAGCGTAGGCCACTGTTGAGGCTAGCCATTACATCCCTAAACTCAGAGCCTCTAGCAGTTATAACAGGGGTCGCTAAAGCGTCCAAACAAGATTGGTTCATCCGGACCGGACCTGGGACAAGAAAACAATCTCCTTGATGTGGCATGTTTGGCCCGATAAGTACTCAGTACAATAATTGAACTACAAACCGAGGCTCTGAATAACCATACCTTGTGCGCCATTTATGATCGAGGTCGGTATTGCAATGTTGCAAGGAGCCCGACGTGAGCACATTATATCATTACAAAATGCTGCACAAAATCTCGACATTGATGTTAATATCAGGCAATTAAGAAAATCCAGCGATATAGATGGAATTAATGCTCTTATTTTGCCTGGTGGAGAAAGCACAGCGATGAAAATTGCCAGCAAAAATGAAGACCTGTTGGACGGTTTATGGAAATATATTACAGATTTTAATATTCCAGTTTTAGGGACTTGTGCAGGGGCAATACTGCTCTCTCAACAAGGATTGATTTCAACATCTATTGTAAGAAATGCATTTGGTCGGCAAAAGGAAAGTTTTCAATCCAAAATACGAATTGGTTATCCTCAAGAGGATGATTTTCACGGTGTTTTTATTAGGGCACCAAGATTTTTGAAAGGCTCAAAAAACCCTATTGCATGGCTTGGAGAAGAAGTTGTAGGAGTATTAGAAGGAAAAAAGATGGCGCTTACATTCCATCCTGAACTAACTAATGATTATCGATTTCACGAATGGTTGTTAAATGAAGTCATAGAATAAATTCTAAGTAATTCCGTGTAATTCCTGACCTAAGGCCTGAATGATTTGACAGAGGCAAAAAACTGTGGTTTATAGAAAAAACACATTAGTTGATTTTATGGAAATTGAGGTTGTCTGGTTCAAGAAGGACCTCAGGGTAAGAGACCATACACCTCTTGTCAATGCTAGTAATGGCGGTAACCCCATTCTTTGTTTGTTCATAATTGAACAAGAGAGGTTCAATTTACCAGACTTTGACCCAATTCACATTGAATGGGAAATTGATTGTGCAAAAGAATTAGCAAAATCTCTGGAAAAACTAGGAGGCAGTTTGCACTTTGAATTTGGCAACGCTATTGAAATCTTGGAGAGAATAAATTCTATACATGGAGTATCGAGAATACACTCGCACCAAGAGACAGGGAACTCTTGGTCATACCAAAGGGATATTGACGTCAGCAATTGGTGTAAAGCAAATAACATTGAATGGATTGAATATCAAAATAACGGTGTAATTCGCAACCTAGATAATAGAGACAATTGGAAAAAACAAAGAGATGCTAGAATGAGAGAGTCAAATAAAGAGCCTCCTCAAATCAAAAACTCTGTCCCGTTTGAAGGAAGCGAACCAGAAGTGTCTGATTTTGGTTTACAAGCTCGTAGGCTAACAAATAGACCAAAACCAGGAGAAGAAGAGGCGTTAATTCGCTTGAGAACATTTCTTGAAGATGAAGCCAAGCAGTTTCAGTGGGCTATATCCAGCCCAACTCTCGCTGTTAAGCATGGCTCAGGACTATCAGCATACCTTACTGTTGGAGCGATTTCAATGCGTAGGGTTGTCCAGGAAACTAACAAACAAATGAACTTCATAAGAGAAAATAAAAACCAATTTGAGGAGCCAAATAAGTGGCTTAGGAGTCTTGCGTCTTTCAGAAAAAGACTTGCCTGGAGGTGTCACTTCATACAAAAGTTGGAAATGGAACCTAATTTAGATTTGGTCGCACAAAATCAGATCATTGACGCCAATCTGGAGAGGAAAATGGATCAAGAAAGATATGAAAGGTGGAAATCTGGAAACACAGGTTGGCCATTCCTAGATGCTTGTATGCGACAATTGTCCAGTAGTGGTTGGATTAATTTTAGAATGCGTGCGATGATTATGTCTGCTGCGTCTTACAACCTATGGCTACCGTGGAGGGATGTTGGATGCTATTTGTCAAGACAGTTTCTTGATTATGAGCCTGGCGTACACTGGTCCCAAGTTGGAATGCAATCTGGAACAACAGGAATCAACACAGTCCGTGCTTATTCAATGACAAAACAAGGAAGAGACCAAGATCCTAATGGAGATTACATTCGCAGGTGGGTTCCTGAACTAAGCGATGTGCCTACAAAACACATACACGAACCTTGGAAAATGGATTTAAACCAGCAGAACGAATTCAATTGTGTAATCGGGAAAACGTATCCAGAACCGATACTAGACGAAGTGGAGTCGAGAAAAAGAGGGGTAAAGAGAACTTACGCTGCAAGAAAGTCTCCGCAAGCTCGGGATCAAAGTAAAGCTGTTTACAAAAAACACGGTAGCAGAAGCAGACCTCAAAACCGCAGAAGCACAAAGAAGGAAAAATCTGTTCAAAAGACTCTATTCTAGTTCACTGATCGGAAGCCACAACTACACGAGCCGGAGTGAGTACCCTGTCTTTGTACGTGTAACCTGCTTCTAGTTCGTCGATAACACAATTTGCAGGAAAGTCTTCTGATGGGGGTAAAGTGGTTATAGCCTCCATCTTAGTTGGGTCGAACTTCTGTCCTTTTGTCTCTATTTTTTCTACTCCGTCACCTGATAATTCCGACCACATTTTCGACCTTATTAGGACTAAACCTTCATCCTCATTTACTGCTAGGGATCTATCGATATCAGCCAACACACTCAACATCTTTCTTGCCATACCCATACCGCCATATTGAATCGCAGTAGCCTTTTCAGACATCAGTCGTTTCCTAACGTTTTGAATCTCTGCATCACGATATGAAATTTCTTTTTCTGCGGCCTCTGCTCGATTAATTGCTTCCTCTAATGGATCGAGTTCTATCACTTCCTCAGTGATTTGTGAGTCTGAATCACCATCCGCTTCATCGATTTCGGATTCGGTGGCAGGAGCCTCTGTTCCAGGTTCCTCATGTTTGACCTTATCTTCGTCCATGACTTGGCCACCTACAACTTATTTTTCAACCTCACGAATCTAGTAGGTTAGTTAGATTCCATTCGCCATGTCCCCACAACTGTGCCTCTAAATGGTCCCTACCAAGAATTTGAACGTATTGATTTTGATTGACAGCATAGTGAAGGGTGCGAGAATTTTTGTCATGAGACTCAAAGGTGGGAATAATTCGAGGGTCTTTCTTCTCATCTAAAGTTTCACCGAGTTCTTCTCTTCTACGCATCCAATCCTTACACACTTCTTCTGCAAATTCGGATTCGGTTTTTCTTGACAAAGATTCTTTTATCTCGCACCATACCTCATACGAGTACATTTCTTCGACATTGGAAACTTCTCTACCTATTGCATTTTCAATATAGATGAAACACCTTCCTTCCCAAGCTTCCCAATATCCTACACTCGACCACTCTACTAATTTTAGAAGAACATCATATCCTCCTACTTCAGAAAGGACGTCTCTGGTTACACCATCACCAATTATTTCCTCAGCAAGGTCAAGAAATTCTGCTTCACAATCTATATCGAAATCTCGATCCAATTTTGAATCTAATTTTGGTCTAATATCACGTAACTGGCTGGAATTCATTTTTCTGACCAAGTCATCCCAATCCATACTAAGAAGTTTCAACAATGAATTTCCATCTACAAGATGAAGCTTCATGTCAATTCCCATAATCAACCCCAACAAGGCAACATAAATGAGTTCATGGGGACGTAGTTTAGATAACTATAATTCCCAATCAGTGCAAAATAAATTCTAGACGATTTTTTATTTATGCCACACCTATACTATGGGATATGTTCTTACATTGATAAAGCGGGCAAGACAAGATTAGTGGATAGTATTGAAGAGTAACCGTCCACCCGTTAAGGTTAGGAGGGCGCTTGATGGCTACTATAAAAGAGCAGATTCAAGCACTCTATGATGAAATAAATAAGACTCAGAAAAACAAGGCGACAAATGCCCATATTGGTAAATTAAAAGCAAAGATAGCTCAATTAAAATTAAAGGAAGAAAAGGCCGCTGCTTCTGCCAAGGCATCAGGTCCTGCTAAGGGATTTGAAGTAAAGAAATCAGGAGATGCATCAGTAGCCCTTGTCGGATTCCCATCAGTTGGCAAGTCTACTTTAATTTCAAAAGTCACAGATGCAAAATCTGAGATTGGTAACTTTGCATTCACCACACTTACCTGTATACCGGGGCTGATGGAACATAGAGGCGCAAAAATCCAAATTTTGGATCTACCCGGTCTAATTAAAGGCGCAGCTGAAGGAAAAGGAAGAGGAAAGGAAATCCTAGGTGTAATTCGTTCGTGTGACATGGTCTTGTATATCGTTGATCCATTTCAAGACGCACATTTCAGAGTTCTTCATAGAGAGTTAGAAAATGCTGGAATTAGACTAAACCAAACAAAGCCTCCGGTATTTGTTAAGCGTGTTGACAAAGGTGGAATAGATGTCAGAACTACTGTTGAGCAAACACATCTGACACCCGATGAGATGGGAGATATAATCCGCTCATTTGGATATACTTCAGCGATTGTGACTTTACGTGCGAACACAACAGCAGAAATGTTAGTCGACACTATGGTTGGAACTCGAATATATTCGAAGTCTGTTGTTGCCGTCAACAAGATTGATATTGCAACTGAGAAACAAATTCTAGACACTGAAAAATCATTACCTGAAGGTTGGCCTATAATGAGAATTTCTGCTTTTAAGGGGACAGGTCTAGAAGAATTAAAGGATTTTATTTACGATAATCTAGGTTTTATGAGAGTCTTTTTGAAACCCCAAGGTCAAGAGGCCGACCTAGAAGAGCCATTAATCGTTAAGGACGATTCGACAGTAGAAAACGTTTGTAATAATTTACACAGAGATTTTGTAAGAAAATTTCGGTTTGCTAGAGTAAAGGGTCCTTCCGCAAAATTTGATTGGCAAAGGGTTGGTTTAGATCACCAATTGAGGGATGGAGATTTGTTATCCATAATTATTCGAAGGTAAAAAACTTACAGATTGATGTTTTTCCATGTTTAATATACAAAGAAATGTTAGTTTTTGCACGTGGTTTCAAACTCATCCTTATTACTAAACAACATGTTTTCCTTCCATGTCAGAGGCCAATCTTTGTCAATGGTTTGAAGATTCAGATATGAGCGATACACTAACCGTTGGAGGAAAGGGAGCCTCGCTTGGTGAGATGTATCAACAACTTTCAAAACTCGGCGTAAAGGTTCCTAATGGTTTTACGCTTACAACAAGTGCTTTTCAAAAATTTATCAGCGCAGACATACCAGATAAGACCTGGAACAATGTTGGTTCGCCTGAAGAATTAGAGGATCTTAGGAAGACCGCAATTGAATGTAATACATTAGCTGGAGCATTAGAAGTTTGTTTGCGAGATGCAGATCCATCAGATCATTTGAATCTTAACGGAAGGGCTTCGCTTGCAAGGTCATTAGTTAGGGAAACACCCGTTCCAGACGAAGTTAAAGAAGTAATAGCGAGTGAATATGGTAAACTATGCAACATCTATCACCCTGGAGTTGATGTAGCCGTGCGATCATCTGCAACGACTGAAGACTCAGCAGAAGCTTCCTTTGCCGGACAATATGAATCATATCTGAATGTAAGCGGAGATACGGATATTACAGAAAAATGGCGGCGTTGTGTAGCCAGTATGTTTACTGAAAGAGCGATAGGTTACCACTTGGAACACGGAATGCATCCTCTAGACTCTGCTATAGCGGTGGTTGTCATGAAAATGGCTCGCTCAGATAAGGCGTGTTCGGGTGTTATGTTCACTATTGACCCTGATTCTGGCCATGAGGGAGTTATACACATCGGCTCATCTTATGGACTAGGAGAATTAGTTGTTCAAGGAGTAGTTTCTCCAGACACCTTCACGGTATGGAAACATGGGCTAAGAAAAGGTATGTTCCCAATAGTTCATCGAACACTAGGGGCAAAAGATCAGATGATGATATACCATGAAGAGGCAGCTAACGAAGTCCAATCTATACCAGTCCCGTTCGACGATCGAAGAAGATGGTCGCTAAATCCTGATGAGTGTTCACAATTGGCAATGATGGCCTTGAAAATTGAAGATTACTTTGGCAAACCAATGGATATAGAATGGGCGAAAGATGGTATTACTGGTGAACTATTTATCGTTCAAGCAAGGCCAGAAACTATTCATTCAAAGGCTAAAAGTAACAAAATGACCATCTATAAACTGGACGAAATAGAAGCTGAATCTCTAAAGAAGAAAGGGCGTGTAATCGCAACTGGTCAGGCTGTTGGTAAGAGAATAGGTAGCGGAAAGGTAAGACTATACAGGACATATAGCGAAGTTTTAGAGGGAAAAAGAGAATTGCGTAGGCTAATAGATAGTGGTATGTCTCAAGAAGAAATCTCATCTGAATTATCTGTCTTTGAAAAAGGAGATGTGCTAGTTACTGAGATGACGACTCCAGACTGGGAGCCACTTATGAAACAGGCATCTTTAATCATTACACGAAAAGGTGGAAGAACGTCTCATGCTGCAATTATTGCCAGAGAATTTGGCATACCTGCAATTGTTGGGTGCTCAGATGCGATGGAATTGCCAAATTACAGCGTTGTAACTGGTAGCTGTGCGGAGGGAGATATCGGCTATGTGTATTCAGGAGAGGTTCCATTCGAAATTGAAGAAGTCTCTTTTGATGAAGAAATCGAATTGAGCACTAAAATAAAACTCAACGTAGGATTCCCAACAAAATCTCTCTCAGATTCTAGACTACCCGTCGACGGAGTAGGGTTAGCGAGAATCGAATTCATTTTATCATCTGAGCTGGGGATTCACCCGCTAGCTTTCGTTCATTTTAATGAATTGAAAACCTATGTTGAATCCAACGTTCTCCCTGAAGGGTTAAGAAGTTACCAAGAGGCTATCACAGCGACAGATGTTAATGAAATTAGATCGATAGTCGAATCGTTAGAGAGTAGAGCTTGGGCTTATGAAGATAAACGTGGACTCTTCATCGACAAATTAAGAGAAGGTGTAGGTCTGATATGTGCGGCATTCTATCCCAGACCAGTATTAGTAAGATTGTCAGATTTCAAATCTAACGAGTATCGAGAATTACTTGGTGGTTCAATCTTTGAACCAATCGAAGAGAATCCTATGATTGCTTGGAGAGGTGCCTCTAGATATTTGGATGAAAAATTCAAACCCGCTTTCGCGATGGAAATAGAGGCTATGAAATCTGTGAAATATGACTATGGATTGGATAATTTACAACTAATGGTTCCATTTTGTAGGACGCCAGAAGAAGGCAAACTAGTGAAGGATTTACTTGATGAGAGCGGCATTGGTCCAAGCTCTAATACCGATTTATTCGTAATGGTAGAACTACCGTCTAACGCAATAGAAGCTGATCGCTTCATGGAATTGATGCAACTTTCAGGAGGATCGATAGGTTCAAACGACCTAGTCCAGACTGTTTACGCTGTCTCCAGAGACGACTTAGAAGGATATCAAAACCCAGTAGATGCAAGGTCGCCCGCTGTCAAAATGATGATTAGAGATATTGTAACAAAATTTAACAAAAAAGGATTAGAAATTGGTATATGTGGCCAGGCACCCTCAGATTTCCCAGATGAATTCCCTCCCTTCCTAATTGATTGTGGCATTAGCAGTATATCGGTTACACCAGACACTGCAATCGCAGTTAGAGCAACTGTTGCCCAAGCTGAAAAGGATGCAGGCATCTAAATTTATTGCAAATTTATGTTATAAATTTCTCGTAGGAAATAAACATTCCTTCATATGCTGTAAGTACAATCATTTTGTTAAGGAGGGAAAATATGAGTAGTCAACTTAGAAAAATTGGACTGGTGGCGAGCATATTGTCCGTACTTGGATCACTAGCTATTTACTTCATTCAAGAAGATAAAGAACTAGGGATCTTCGTTGGACTTTGGGCACCTACGCTAATCCTACTAGCAAGCGAAGTAGAAAACTGGATGGAAAACAAGTAGTTTCTTGTGTGGAATCGTGCCATTAATTAAGGTTGAATAATGGCGAATTCCCTAGGGGATATATTTGAATTTGTCACATTCTGAAAAAATACTAGTATTCGACACTGAAACTACTGGTCTTGAAGACCATGACCAAATTATTCAACTTGCTTGGGGGTGGTTAACAAGTGATGGAAATCTAGATGGTATCCAGTCATTCAAATGCTTACCAACTATAAAATGGGAATCAGATTGGCATACTGAGCACAAACTTTCGATGGATGATCTACAAGGTTATCCACCGCTTGATAATACAATTGTGTCACCGTTTGTCGCAGACTTGGCGAAAGCCGATTATATCCTAGGATATAATGTAAAATTCGATGTGAAGATGGTGACAAAGGAATTCTTGCGGCTTGGCATTGACCCAATTATACTGAAATCTAAAAGCCAAATAGATCCATTAACACTGTGGACCATTGCTGAACCTGATAAAAAACTAGAGACGGCCTTCCGTAGATGGAGTGGCAAAAAACTTGAAGGAGCCCACGATGCTGCTGTCGACATTACAGCAACGGCAAATATAATGCCTGGATTACTGAAGGATTTCGGCCTTCAAAATCACAGTATTGAGAACATAGCCCGCATGTGCGGAGACAACAATTTTGTAGATGCTGAAGGAAAAATGATTTGGGAACATGGAAAACCTGTCATAAATTTCGGAAAACATCAGGGGAAATCGATATTCTCAATGGCTTGGTCTAATATCCAAAATGAACAGTGGTATGCTAGAAATTATCATACGTTTAAATCAAAAGGATACGCAATGCATGCTGATGTTGTAAAAGCATTTGATTTAGCTCAAAGATACCGAAACGACGAAAATGGTTTCAACGAAACCATGATTGAAACTTACGGAAAGCCAAGCAATTAAAGAAAATCACTCAA
>DAZU01000130.1:11724-16255 GCA_002507425.1 Euryarchaeota archaeon UBA53 | reverse complement strand
CCGTGGTAATGATTCTGATAATTTCAGACGAAATAGACACGAAAGATCTGGTAGGCATGACAACAGGACTGGGAATAATAATTCTGGAAATCATTCAAAAAATGATTGGAAGTGCGGCGAATGTCAAAACATAAACTTCTCTTTTAGAACTGAATGTAACCGGTGTGGGGCCAAAAAGGGCTCTAGAGGAAATCCCGGAAGAAAATGGCAAGGCAATGAAAGAAGATCAGGGGATAGAAAACAGGACTCCTCACCTCGCCCCGGAGATTGGGAGTGCCCCCAATGCGGAAAATCTAACTTCGCAAGGAGAACAGATTGCTTCAGCTGTGGAAGGCAAAAAAGAGTGGGCGGTCCCAGAATTAGAGGCCACCATAGAAAATTGAAAGACCCACCTCCACTACACCCTACAAAATACGGTCGCAGCAAGAGGAGGGGTGATAGATGAGTGCAGAAAGCCATTACTTGGATGCTATCGAATCTGAAGAAAATGGAAATTTAGAAGACGCTTTAGCATCTGCAAGAAAAACCGTCAAGATAGACCCAGAACACTCAAACGCTTGGTGGATGATTGCTAGCCTGCTTTCTCCAGATGGTAAATATCCAGATATAGAGCAGGCATCCAAAGCACTTGTAGCCTGCACAAAGGTGGTTAATTTAGACCCTTCACGCGTGGATGCATGGGTAAAAGGGGGTCGAATTATGGTCGATCAACTTGGACTGTATGAAGATGCTCTAGTTTGGTGGCAAGATTGCAGAAAAGCTACTCCATTTGAATCCGTTCCAATAATCGAACAGACCACAATTCTATCGGACATGGGGATGTATCCTGAGGCTAGAGATAGGCTAACAAGCCTTTTCGAAGAAGATCTTGACATTGCAAATTCACAACTTGCGAAGATTACACATTTGCATAAAACCCTAGAAAAATCTGCGCAACAAGATCAATCAGTCCACTTCAAACCATGGCAAAGAAATCATCCTGGATGGACTGCCATAAAAATGAGAACAAATAGAACTCCCGTTTCGGAAAATCTACTTTTCATGATGACTACCATTCCATTCTTGATGCTGGAAGTTTTTGTGTCACGGGCCCTTTTTGGAGATGGATGGGGTGGTTTTTGCCTTACTAGCCTCTTAATACTGGTCACTGTTATCCTTGGAATGTCTGTTACAAGAAGACTGTACCAAAGGGTGAACAAGCCAGGATTTAATTTGCTGAGGGCAATTCAGTTTGAGGCTAGTAGCGGGTGCATAGTAATCCCGGAGGACATTCGTGATTCTAGATTGTATTCATTCTTATTCTCAAGGCATCCCCCTGCGTTCCAGCAGAGGTTGGAGAAAATTGTTGAGGCTAACAAGAAAATTCCCAAAAATTGGAAGATGAAACTGCCCGATTTCGATTCACATCTCGATGAAATAGGTGTTATCGAAGAAGGAGACGATGAAACCGAGTTATCATCCTATGAGGAAGAATAATTACGTTCCGGCTGTATAATCAGTAGCATAATCGATTTGCTCTTGAGTTAGCTTATCGATTGAGAATCCTAAAGTCGATAATTTGGTTGTGGCTAAGTCCATGTCCTGTTCTTCAGTAATATCGTAAACTTCCGCTTTCATATCAGAGCCTTCTTTTGCCAACCTGCACAATGAGAGGAACTGATTAGCAAAACTCATGTCCATAACTTCAGATGGGTGGCCTTCCGCAGCTGCTAGATTTACCAATCTACCATCTGCTAGGAGGTGAATTTTCCTTCCATCTTTCATTTCATATTCATCATTTTCTGGCCTAATAGTTCTCTTTACAACCGAACGATTCTCCAAATCGGTGATATTAATCTCGCAATCATAGTGTCCAGTATTCGAAATTATTACCCCGTCTTTCATCTTGTCCATGTGCCTTCCAACAATCACGTCTTTCATTCCGGTTGCCGTGCAGAAAATATCACCCAAGGGGGCTGCTTCATCCATCTTCATAACTCTAAAACCATCCATCACAGCCCTTAATCCTGGCAATGGGTCGATTTCGGTTATGATTACGTTTGCACCCATGCCTTTTGCCCTCATCGCAACTCCTCGCCCGCAGTGACCATATCCGGCAACAACGAATGTTTTACCTGCTATCAGAACGCTAGTGGACCTCAATATTCCATCAATTGTTGATTGGCCTGTCCCATAGACATTGTCAAAATCCCACTTTGTTATCGCATCATTTACAGCTATGACTGGATACTTCAAATCACCCGCAGCAGCCATAGCACGAAGACGGTGGACTCCCGTTGTGGTTTCTTCAGTGCCACCGATAACGGTTGCTGCGAATTCGGATTTCTCCCCATGAACTCGAACTATCAAATCTGCTCCATCATCTAGAGTCAGTGTAGGTTTGAATTCAAGCGTCTTATCAATACACCAATAGAAGTCTTCTACTGACTGTCCATGCCAAGCATGAACAGAATATCCTTCTCTTGCTAACCATGCAGCAACATCATCCTGAGTCGACAATGGATTACAGCCTGACCATGAAATTTCAGCACCTGCAGCAACGATTGTCTCAATTAGAACCGCAGTTTCTTTTGTTACATGCAAACATCCTGCAACCCTCATGCCAGCGAGTGGTTTGGAGGTTATTGCTCTCGTTCGTAATTCAGATAAAACCGGCATCCTAGATCTCGCCCAGTCTACCCTCAAGGCACCCTCATCTGCTAGGCTTAAATCCGCGACAGTATATGTTTCACCCTTGTCCATGCCCGGTGGCGGTAGAGTATACCTCATATGTCAATCGGTCTCTGGTTTTTGCAAAACTGAGTCCTTCTCACAGCGGCTACTGTTGCTGCTGGAAATGACCTGCATATTGCTGAGCATATGCTCTAGCCGTTTCTTCTGGATACCCTTGAGCAATTAGTTGTTGGACATATTGCTCCATTGGGTCCATTTGTGCAACGCCACCGTAGCCGGCAGCCGTTGCTCCAAAGTCTCCAATCATTCCTGAATCTACGATATCGTCTTCTTTTCCGCCACCCAAAACAAAGAATAGCGACAACAAGACGATTATAATTAGCGCAACACCAGCTCCAACGTAGAGCATCATATTGTCATCCTCGGATTCTGCTGTATCTTTGACAGGTGCCTCATCTGGTATACCATCATTATCAGAGTCAGTATATTCTCCAGACCATTCACATGATTTCGTTTCTGCATTCCAAATCATGTATGCATCGGGTTCTGCTGACCTAACCTCTGCTGATACGTTGTTGATACCATTTCCTTGACACTCATCTAAGAATATCTCAATCCAATATATAATCGGGAACCTATTGTCGCCCTCATATATCTTGAGATATACTCTTTCTGAATGGGTTGTATTATCATACAGGTGATCGATCTTCAACGTTAATTCGAAGCCGTCGCCATCACCAAGCGGATCAGATTTAGCCCATTGTTGCAGCTCTCCTAATGTATATTTTTCAACTGCACTACCTGTGAAAGCTGACTCACTAAGTGCTGCTTCAACATACACATCTCCTTGCTCAGCCCCATCAACAACATTTCCTACCAATGTTATAGAATCAGAGTTGACAGTGCTACCGTTCAGAGAGAGTTCGACTTGAACCGTAGGCTCAGCATCTCCAAACCCTTCAGGAACTACTGAGAAATACATCTTGTATTTGTCCGAACTCTTGCCAGCTTTGTCATACACTATCAGTTCGATTCGTATTAGAGATTCAGTTTGTCCACTAGGGTCAACTGTAACGTTACTGAATGTGTAAGCCCACTCACCATCACTTGATTCAGGTGTGATGAAACTGTGACCATCGAGTTTGTAATTATCCTCATTATATGGTTTGTCAAACAAGACTGTCCATTCGTAAGATTCAATTCCATTACCCGACAACGCATCAGCATCTGATGAGTTACTAGCATCGAAATGAACTGTTAGTGAACCTGTATCATCTAACTTTATCCTCTGTAGAGGCCAATCGATTCCTGCAACTGTCTTTACACCTCTATCTTCAATCATATCTTCATATGTATCTCTAATGTCAACCTTTGCATCTGCAATTGGACGATACTCATCAGCTCTGGTGTCATCTGTCATAACAGTCACAGAGATTGTCCTGGAATGGCCTGCATCATCGTGCAAGTATAGGGTAATCTCCCATGTTGCTCCTTGTAGACAACCTGTTGCTGATGAAAGATCAACCTTACAGAAAGTTGAGGTCGGGCTTGTAACGTCCGTGTGATCTGTCCCGCTCGCCATTGATGAGCCTGCCCAATCAGTTGGACCGCTTATTACCCAATCTGTATGAAGCGTTTCAGTAGATGTTGTTGTGTATGAGAAGGTTACATCTGAATTACTCTTCATGTAGTGGAAAGCATAACCTCCGGTAGATGGATCAAAGGTCGGGACTTCTCCGTTTATTGTCAAATCCAATCCGTTTCCTAATGTTCCAAACCCTGAAGGGTATGGTGATACGTGGTATGATAACATGTTACCCAAAAGTGGGAACGTGCTGCTATTTGCCCTTTCGGAAAC
>DAZU01000130.1:905-11323 GCA_002507425.1 Euryarchaeota archaeon UBA53 | reverse complement strand
TCTTGAGGATCTGCTTCAGATTGTAGTAATCTCTGGAAAGAGCCACCCTCTTCAGAATAGCCATTACATGCTCTTGGTATGGCTGTTGCAGACGCACTCTTTGTGTTAATTATAGCCTCGGTTACAGTTCCAAATTGGTCGAACCCTTGGAAGGCGGCTAGGTCAACACCATCCATGATTGGATGGTATGGGTCTGCAACCTCCATGTTGCTGTAAGTAACCCTTGTTTCTGGAGTATTCCTTGGTTGTATGTCCATATCAAATGGTAGTAAGCTTTCACCGGTGGAAGACGAATATTCGTAATAGTCTGTTGCACCTGAGAGATGTATTTGCACTGTCCCGCCTGAAGACATGAAATTCTTCAGAACATTTTGGTTTGATGAAGAACCAATTAGCTCATAGTATCCCTTACCGCCTTCATCGCTTGGTTTGGCGGTGTTGACTTCTTGCCAAGGCATAATGACCTTGTCATAGTGTGTCATCCAACCTAGATCAAGGTAATCATTCCAGTCATTTATGTCAAATTGGGTGTAAGTCATACCAAGTATTTTCATATCTTCCTTAATTGACGCAACTCGCGGTGTATCACCAGATAGAATTGCAATGTCTACCTCGTTGGCGAACGTCGCATGGAAATATCTCTCATTCCCAGACAAGGTCCCGTCAGGAAGTGTTGCATAGAAACTTATGTTGTAGGTATGTCCATCACTCCAACCATTCCAAGGAGTGTATGATACAACTGTCCTTTCCTGCGGGGCTAATGTTTGACTTGGACCGGCAGTAGTAGTATGCACTTGACTACCATCCGCATCGTCTACAATTGACATGTGGAAGGTGTAGTCCCCTTGCAACACTCCATTTGTTGCTGCAATTGACCAGTCGTGCGTTAATGCGCTGTCTATCGGTAGCACACAATCTAATACCACATCAGATAAACAAGAAAGTTGGTTTGGCTTACCTAGTGTAATATCAACGCTCTCAACAGAGAAAATTACTCTCGCAAGATTGTTAGCGACAGAGACTTCTTCAAATCCATACCATGGAGTTCCTACTGTTGTGTTATCAAATATTGATTCAACTTCAATTTTATACACTCCTTGTTCAAAGTCGTGGTTAGAAACTACGATTGTCCTGTTTTCCTCTGCATCCAAGTCTACTATACTGGTGGTGTAAGTTGCATCTTGGCTGAAGGTGAACTCTTGAAGTGAAATATTGTCGAAAGCAACACCTCTTACCCCATCGTTTTGACCGTTGTGACCGTCATCATTGGACAAGAACTCGAAGTTTATGTCAACAACTGAGCCAGCTAGGCTGATACACTCATCTGTCCATAAACTTGTGACTGATGACGTGGTGTTTACTACATACAAGTGAGTCAAATCTATACTTCGGCTCTGGATTAATCCATCTGTATTGAAGAACACATTGTATGCGTCTGAGCCACCGTTGACATTTGTTGGGTCCCCTATGTATTCAATCTCTGTGTTGTCAAGTGTGGTTTCATTCACCGGGTCGATAAATCCGTTTCCGTCCTCATCAACAATACAATATCCGTCTTCGTTGTAATCAATCCATTGTCCATAAATTAGTCCGCTGTAATCAGATCCATTCTTAGTCCAATCTGCTGTTATCGCTGCATAATCATTAACAGAGCTAGTTGCTCCAGATTGTTGAATTTCGAACCACGTCTCTGCATAATATTCAAAGTTAAGAGCAACATAATCTCCTGACATATTGGTGAGATCTATTCCTGGAATTGTCAGTGTCTCATTCTCCCAAACATCTCCGAAACTGTTCGGAGTATCACACGGGTGGCCAAACCAGTATGCATGTGAACCAAATATTGGCTCTGCACATGTAGAATCGTCAATTATTCCACCATTCGAATTGCTGTCGTCTGTGTATCTGAAACCATCGGAACCCCCTTCGAATCCTTCTTCACAGACCACCAGCGGTGAACCGCAATAGACATCTGTTGGCAAAGCGCTGTATACCTTGGCTTCAACATCAAAAGTCACGTTTGTATTACCTAAGTGCTCAACTTTTACTTCCACCGGGAAATTTCCTTCTGCGTATAAACCGCCGGGCCTGAATGAATCAATCTTCATAATGGCTGGATCGAATATATTGAACGCGGTAATGTAAGCTACAATATCATCATTTGCAGGTTGTTGATCATCTGCATAATTCAATACAGCAGAGATTCTGTATGTAGTACCATTTTCGAAATCTGCTCTAATTGAAGTTGTATAATCTTCATTCGGTGCTAGATTGTTCATATTGATGTTTGATTGTTGAGTCTGAACATTTGAGGTAAATGCAGTGTTTTGCTTCCATATTGTAATGTTGTCAATTGCAAATCCATCTCTGCCCGACCACCTGGATTCGTTTGCTCCAAGTGACCCTTCCCAACCTGACTTAAATCTAAATCTGATGTCGATAACTTCACCTGCAAAGTCTGAGAGCTCAAACGCTCCCAAATCTTCCTCAGTGAAGTTGCCCCATCCATATTGTGTTCCTGGTATAGCTCCTCCATACCTGAAAATTGATGCATCTAGTCCATTGTTACGCTGGCTTTCAACACGTCCGTTATCATATCCTCCCCAATACGTGGAGCCAGAATAACATTGAGATGAGAAGAATGCTGTTGTTGGACATGCAACAGTGACCCAGCCTGTATCTTCAGAGAATACTTCGATCATCGCTGCATCATCCCAAACCTCTGAAAGGACGTATCCGTTTTGGTCTTGAACGTAGAGGTCAGACAGACCGAGGTGCCTGAATAATTCTATACTCATCCAAGCCCTGTCTGCGCCTGTCAAATCAACATCGTTTAGGACGAGCCCTTCATCCCAGTTTGGCCCATATCCGGACCACGTATCACCTGATGAATTGGTTTTCATTACACCGGACCACATGAAATTAGTTGGATTATTAGCATTTGCAGCTTGAGTTGCTGCATTATTACCAGATGTGTGGCCTACGGAACTGTTTGCTGCAAACTCTTCATGCCAGTGACTTACGCCGTAGTAAGCCTCAGTAGTCCAGGTGCAACCAGTAGAACATCCGGAAGTGTCCTCCGGATTATCCCAATCCATTGCATAGACGGTTACGTTGCTTGAAGAGGATTCATCCACTTCCTTTATCTCGACATCTAGTGTTGCTTGACCGTTTAGAATATCCATTCCTGTGTTTGTAACTGAAACTTCAACTTCACGATTACCCTCACCCAATAGACCAAGGTATGCATCTGTTGGAGAAATATCAATGTTAGACACAGCCAAGTCTTTGTTATCCATCTCAATGACTACGATTCTATCATAAGAACCGTCCCATCCAAAGTTGTCATCGTAAGTGAATTGATCATAAGCACCATGACCCACAATCAGGTCTGGTGCACTATTTGGACCACCAATTACTTGTCCAATTGCGACAGTAGTAGGTCTCATTGCGCCGAAATATTCCAAGGGATTCATGTGGCCACCATTACCGTTTGAAAGAGTAACTTGAACACTGGTTGGTAAGTTAAGATAGTAACTTGAGGTAGTGTCTCCAGTGGATGATGTAGAGTTAGATTGTTTGAACTTTGCAGCATGAACGAAGTCGGGTTCTCCATCTCCATTGAGCTCCCCAACAGTTACCTCCCATGCAATATATGGCCCGAAGTATACTGTCTTTGATTGACTATACGTATTGGTTGATGGATTAATCGTTGCATAAGTTACGTTTTCGGTATTGGCGTCGTTTATTGCAACAACGTCAATAATACCATCGTTATCAAGATCTGCGATGTCAAAGCCGCCAAACTCAGGCCCAAGAGCATGAACGTGGAGTTCGCTTCCAGTTCCAACAGGCCCACCAGCGGTCGTCCATGTGAATGTAGCAGGGAAACTGCGTGTTTGACAATCAAATTCTAGCACTGTAACGTTATCTGACTTACCTGGATTAGTAGCCGCACCTGTTAGGTAATCGACACCTTGTGACCTTACTAGCCACAAGTCATTATCATCGCAACTACCCGTCGTTCCAATTTGACTGGGCTCACCCCAATCACCTAATTCTAACTCAGTGTATGAATTCTGAGTCGAATCGCCAAGGCTAGTAATTAGGCCCTGTGTAGAGGATGTTATTGGCCCTCGGTAGGTTACTACCCTCTGATTTTTGAGATCTGCTAACAACTCCAATGTGACGATGTCATCATTACCATCTTTGTCAAGGTCAGCAACAGCCAAATCCCACATCCAAACGACGTCGAATTGCTTTCCGATACTAAATGTATCAACGCTGCATCCATCGTTCTCTATCACCGTAACATTCCCTGGTTTGTCGACGACGATTGCCCCGGTAGCGTCTTGCCTGAGTGGACGGTTACGAGCATAGATTACAATGTCTATTGCAGAATCACCAGTGAATTCGCCAACCTCAACCTGCTGGGTATTGGAGTGATCTTCGAAATCAGCATCTTGGCTGGGGTTTCCTGATGTCCAGATATCTGTCCGCTTTTGGAAATGTCCATTTTCATTCCACAAAACTGAAATTTTTGTGCTTCTATCGTTGGCTGTTACTATGTCTAGATCACCATCACAATCAAAGTCACCTAACGCAACGTCAACAGGGTCAGTATCTGTTGTGTAGGTCCTCGATGTAGAAGCAGAAACTAGGTTAGCTGCGGTCGTTGATAGTAACATAATCAAAACAAGGGAAAGCGCTTTCATTCGCCCCTCTTGGTTCATTCTATTCCAAAACATCATCATCACTCGTCTATCCGGAGTCTCACTACCACTTTAATTGCTTTGGGAAGGTGTGCTTTTGAAAATCAAAGAGCATGCTCGCAGTATGCGGTTTAGACGTATAGCACTATTACAATCCAATAAAATTAGAGACCTGAGGCCAGCCAGGCCGGAGATGGCCCCCATCCTATCCCTTCTCCACCATGGACTTTGACTATTTTTCCAGTTCTGAATAATGATTCAAGAAATAGCTCGAGCTCTAACTCTTCACGATCTCCTAAATAATCGCTAGCTGCAAGGGCAATGGTTTCAGTGGTGATAGCGGTAATCCCGTGCTTGCGCACAACAATACGCATCAGTTCTTTTAGCCATGCTTCAGCCATGGGATCTTTTACCATTGGGCCTTGAGCAGGGTGTGGTGTTTCTAATTCTTCCAATTGCTCTCTTAACTGGTCGGCTGTTGGTATATTGGGTCTCTCTACACCAACATCTTCCAATTTAGATTTCAAGTCTAATTCGCCTATGGGTCTGCGAACAACAGGAATCCTTGATGGATCTGGCTCTGGCCCCATATCCATTTCTTTGGGTAAGATTTCAGAATCAATACCGGAGGAAAGACCGGACGTTGATAAATCCGTTCTAGTTACTGCCAGTGGCATTGTCCAACCAAGGTCTGAGAGACCTAGCTCGGATACTATCGATTTAACCCAGTCGGCGTCCCCTTCAAGGAGAACATCAATTTCGTCGTCCTCGCTCCTGAAGCGATAGCGAACATATCCGCGCAAGTCCTCCATATGCGCTTGGCACACGAGGTAGGAAATCAACCCACCGGTTCTACTGAGCTAAATTTCTCAACACGGTATGAAGAATTCCGCCATTTCGGTAATAATCAACTTCAACTGGTGTGTCGAGTCTAACATCAACAACAAACTCTGTAACTCGACCACTAGGCTTTGTTGCTGTTATCGTCATTTCCTGTAGTGGTTTTACGTCATCCATTACAGGAATGTCAAATGACTCTGTTCCATCCAAGCCCAATGACTCTGCGTCCTCTCCGGACTTGAAAGTTAATGGCAAGACACCCATGCCCACCAAGTTGGATCTGTGGATTCTTTCAAAAGATGTGGCTATTACTGCTTTGACACCTAGAAGATATGTACCCTTTGCGGCCCAATCTCTACTGCTTCCAGTTCCGTATTGAGATCCAGCCAATACGACCATCGGATAATCGCTATCCATCGCAGCCTCGAATACTGATGTAATTTCTCCAGTGTTATGATTTAATGCATAACCACCCTCGGTTCCTGGCGCCATTTGATTTCTAACTCTAACATTAGCAAAAGTTCCTCGCATCATAATCTCATGATTTCCTCTTCTACTACCAAAAGAGTTGAAATCTCCATGTGTGACTCCTCTTTCAGTCAACCATTTTCCAGCTGGCCCATCAGCAGGGAAGGCCCCAGCAGGGGAGATGTGATCTGTCGTAATTGAATCACCTAGCTTCAGAAGAACTTTTGCACCTACTATTGGACTGATAGGTTCGGCTTGTTTAGACAGGCCTTGGAAAAAGCTCGGTAGTCTGATGTATGTTGATTCCTCTTCCCAAGGGTATAGAGGAGAAGCCTCGCTTGGGATTGAATCCCATCTTGGTTCTTGCATTACGGTTGAGTATCTTTCTCTGAACATCTCAGGCGAGATTCTCCCTAATGCCTCGTTTAATTGTTCATCACTGGGCCAAATATCGCTCAACATCACAGGATTGCCATCATTATCGTATCCTATTGCATCTGTTGTAAGATCTATGTTTAGTGTTCCTGCGATTGCATATGCTACAACAAGAGGAGGGCTAGCAAGATATGATGCCTTTACTTTTTGATGGACTCTACCCTCAAAGTTTCTATTTCCTGAAATTACAGAACCTACAATCAAGCCAGATTCATCGATTGCTGCCTCTATATCATCAGGCAGTGGTCCAGAGTTACCGATACAGGTGGTACAACCATACCCTACATTATTGAACCCTAGTGCTGCTAAATCATCTCCCAAATCATTTGCTTCATAATACTGAGTGACAACTCTTGAACCGGGAGCCAGCGAAGTTTTGACCCAAGGTTTTGCATAGAGTCCTTTCTGTCTTGCATTACGTGCGAGTAACCCCGCAGCAAGCATAACACCCGGATTTGAGGTATTTGTGCAAGAGGTTATGGCTGCAATTACTACATCACCATGATTCAATTCAATGTCTTCCCCTATTTTGGAGGTGTTAGATAGATCTTCATTTGTCAAACCATGCCCATGGTGACCCAATTTATGGGTCAATGAATCGGAGAAGTGGGATTTCATCTCAGACAAATCGACACGATCCTGCGGCCGTTTAGGTCCAGCCAGTGCGGGCTGGACTGAATTCAAATCTAATTCGAGTAGGGCAGTGTAGGATTTTTCAGTGGCGCTAGAATCATACCAAAGTCCCTGTGCTTTGCAATAGGCCTCAACTCCTTGGACGTCCTCTTCTGTGCGTCCTGAGAGCCTCATGTAAGCCAATGTATTGCCATCAACAGGGAAAAATCCACAGGTTGCTCCATATTCAGGCGCCATATTAGCTATTGTAGCCCTGTCTGGTAAGGAGAGCGCAGCCATACCTTCTCCAAAAAATTCTACAAATTTGCCAACCACTCCATGTTCTCGCAGGAGTTCTACGATTCTCAATGCCATGTCTGTTGCAGTAACGCCGGGGTTCAAAGCGCCCTTCAGCCTAAATCCTATCACATCTGGAGATAGCATGTAAATTGGTTGGCCCAGCATTACAGCCTCGGCCTCTATTCCTCCAACCCCCCATCCAAGAACGCCTAATCCATTAATCATGGTTGTGTGTGAATCTGTGCCTACCAAGGAGTCTGGTAACCAAACACCATTCTCTTTTCTTGCAACGGTAGCAATCCATTCCAAATTTACCTGATGTACGATTCCGCGTGAAGGTGGCACTGCTCGAAAATTTTTCAAGGATTGTTGACCCCACTTAAGGAAGGTATATCTCTCCATATTCCTGTAGTATTCAATGTCTAAATTCATTTCAAGTGCTTGAGTATTTGACCCAGACACATCAACCTGAACCGAGTGATCTATCACCAAGTCAACAGGAACTTGCGGATTTACTTTATCTGGGTCACCTCCCATTTCAACCATGGCGTCTCTTAAAGCAGCCAAGTCCACAACTGCGGGAACTCCCGTGAAATCTTGAAGGATAACCCGAGAAGGCCTGAACGGGATTTCTCCTCTTTCGCCGGTTGGGCTCCAACGCGCAATGTTGCGAACATCATCCTCGGTTATTAAAAATCCATCACAATTTCTTAGAGCACCTTCGAGCAACACTCTGATCGAATATGGGAGAGAAGAGGTGTCTAAACCTGATTCATCAAGAGAGTCCAAGGCATAATAATGACCTCCCTGAGAAAACTCTCTTTTTGAAAAGAAAGTATCTTTGCCCCCCATACCCCAATGGAATAAGCACGCCCATATCAAGGTGCCTTCGTATAGTATAAATCACCAGAATTTATACCAGGGATCTTCGGACTCTTCCTCTAATAATTTTGCCTCAGTAACAATTACTGGATAAACCGATTTTGCCCCGTCTGCATCAGAGCAAGGACCAGAGTGTCCCTGACATTCAACCTTTGAAATCTGGTCTATCACTTCGACTCCTGTTGTCGCTGAACCATCGATTTCTCCATCGTATGCAATACCAAAAGCTGTGTAACTACCATCCAACGAATAAGCTCCGGTTGAGTCTACTAAATAGAACTGCGAACCATGGGAATTTTCTGACTGTGAGCGAGCAGCGGCAATAACGCCTGGATCGTGTGTCTGACCAAATTCGGCAGGCACAACCCATTTTGTTTCATCATCTTCACAATCATCTGTTTTCTGCATTGACGTACTGCAATAACCGAAGTAGGCACCTGCATATCCACCAGTGCCTTGCTGATTTACAAAGTCTCCGCCTTGTATCATAAATCCGTCAACTATCCTGTGAAATGGGATACCGTTATATCGGCCTTTTTCCACATTAGCACGGAAAGATTTTGCATGCATTGGTGTCTCATCGTCATACAATTCAATCCAAATCGTGCCTTCATGATCTACACCATCTCTGTCAGTCCAACTTACTTTCATCATAACGTCCGCTTGTGAATCGCTAGATGTCTGTAAAAACTGAATTGAAGCGATAAGTAACAAGAATACCACGAAAATAGCAAACAAACCTGCCGGTGTCGGTGTTCCATCGTTGAATAGCCGAGGAATCCTTGAAACTGAGATTCCTTTATTTTGCATTTCATTGAGAATTTGATTCAAAAGAGCATTTGCTGTCTTGTCTCTTGGGTTGATTTTAACAGCCTCCATCAGAAGATTGGCGGCTTTTCTGTATTCTGTTTTTGATCCGGTTTTTGCAGCTTGCTTGTAGATGGATTCCCCTGCCAATCTAAGAGTTGTTGCCTCTTTACCGTCCGGGTCAATTTTTCGCAAAATAGAAAGCGCTTCAGAGGTGTTTCCCTTAGCCAAGAGATTCTCTGCTTCTTTCCAAGATTTTGCCATCGCTTCGTCCGCCATAACAAGTCCCAAGTTGGATACTGTTTTGAGGACTACCCCTGAAATCAGATGACATTAAGAATCAACAACTTCAAAGGTCTCCGTATACCGCAAGCGTCGCAGTGGCCACCTACTAGAGGGGGGCAGGCGAAGTTGGCGAAACAATATGAGCAAAGTTGTCAACGATTTTACCATAAATATCGCAACTGCAAATGGGACTGGGTCACAGTCGGCTAATTTGATTCTGCTTCAAACATTATTTGACATGGGTATACCAGTTAGCGGGAAAAATCTGTTTCCCTCTAATATTTCGGGCCTTCCTACATGGTATATTGTTAGACTTTCAGATAAAGGGTATCAAGCACCAGGCGATAGAACCCACATTCAAGTTCTAGTAAATCCAGCAACATGGGAAGACGATTTAGCCTCTCTAGAACCCGGGACCGTCGTAATTTGGAATACTGACTCTAAGATGGAAATGAATCGTGAAGATGTTATCTCATACCCCGTTCCAATGACAAAAATTGCGAGAGGTCTCAATCCAAAACTTGCAAGGATGATTGCTAACGTTGTCTATGTTGGAGTTATTGCAGAGTTGCTGGGAATCGACCAAGAAGTTCTTGAAGAATCCATATCTAAACAGTTTGGTGGTAAAGCGAAAGCAATCGAACTGAATGCAGAGGCGGCTCGTTTGGGCAGGGCATACTGCTCAGAAGAACTAACTAAGACAGACAATTATGCTGTCGAAGCTAGAGATGTCGAAAAGGGTGCTTTTTTTATCGAGGGCAACGAAGCGATTGCACTAGGATCAATTTTTGGCGGGATACAAATGCTTGCATGGTATCCAATCACACCATCATCGAGCGTTTGTGAGGGAATAATATCATGGTTACCTAGACTAAGAACCCATGAAGGAAAGGCAACATATGCAATAATTCAGGCAGAGGACGAACTAGCTGCTGCTGGTATGATTATTGGTGCTGGATGGGCTGGAGCCAGAGGATTAACCGCAACCTCAGGACCGGGTATCTCGCTAATGCAGGAATTTATTGGGTTAGCATACTTTGCAGAAGTCCCTTGCGTATTTTGGGATATAAATAGAGT
>DAZU01000130.1:380-518 GCA_002507425.1 Euryarchaeota archaeon UBA53 | reverse complement strand
TATGAAAGCAGCCATGGAGATACAAAACACATAGTATTCATCCCAGGCACGGTAGAGGAATGCTTTGAATTTGGATGGAAAGTGTTTGATGCTTCTGAAAAATTCCAAACTCCAGTTTTCGGTTTCTCAGACCTAGAT
>DAZU01000130.1:0-124 GCA_002507425.1 Euryarchaeota archaeon UBA53 | reverse complement strand
CTTTGAATTTGGATGGAAAGTGTTCGATGCCTCTGAGAAATTCCAAACCCCTGTTTTCGGATTCTCTGACCTAGATCTAGGTATGAATAAATGGGCTTGCCGTGGCTTTGAATATCCTGATGAG
>DAZU01000091.1 GCA_002507425.1 Euryarchaeota archaeon UBA53 | reverse complement strand
CCTCCTCGCTTAGGCGGTCCTCCTGAGCTTGGACCTGAGGGTCCTCTTTGACTCGGCAAATCGATAAAGTCTTCATCCTCAAATATTGCTCCGCAGTGAGGACAACTTTTGTCAGAATCCTTTACCAGTCCGTCACAAATTTCGCAAGCAAACATTTCCTCACCTGAATCGGTTTTTAGTTCATCATTACCATCATCACCAATTTTGTCGATAGTCCCGTCCTTTGACCTAAATAGGTTAACTTCGACAACTGCGCTAAGACCCTTAAGAGCCACCTCAGTTGAGATAGCGTGTTCAAATGCCGATGAAAGGTTGTCTGGCGTATCCAAAACTCTTCCATCATCCACGTAGGTCACATTTACTGATAAGATTCCATTTTCCAACTTTATTTGGGGAGTTTCGACAGCCACACCTCTTTTTCTAGCCACTCTGCGGACCGCTACCTCTGACATTCTTCTATACAGTGCTTCGTCCCCTTTTCCATCTTTCCCAGAACCAATAGCATTTGCTAAGAATTCTGCTGCGCTAGCATCGTTATTTCCACCTTTCAAATGTGCTGGTAACTCAGTTCCAATTGAAGATAGAACATTTGCCGCTGATTCTTGGTTCATTTGTAACCATTGGCTTCTGCGTTCATTCTTGACAGCCCTTTCAGCCTCAGCAATTCTGTTTACCATTGCATCCGTTGGAGATAGTGAAGGGTTGTTTGAAATTGATAAACCTCCAGCTTGATTAACGGGTTGATTCTGATTTATTTGAGTAATATTATTTCCTGGGATTTGTTGAAAATTCTGATCCTGCATCGGGCCAGTAAATGGGGTGACGTTGGACTGAGTGATTGGCTGGCTAGGCATCCCAGCAATGTTCTGGTTTACTTGATTCATTATTTCCGGCATCATGCCAGGTGGCATTCCTTGATTGGAAGTTTGGTTTAGATTTTGATTTATTATTGCCTCACCAGAGACAACACCAAAATTTCTGCCACCGCTTACATCTTGACCTGCTAAACCAACAGCGCCAACTCCCGGAAGGCTGCCTGCTTTGCTCATGTCCTGCCTTGAACCACATTCCGGGCAAAATATGCTATCCTCCGGAATCTCTTCAAAACAGGTGCTGCATTGCATACTATCCCCTTGGCTAGTCGCCGTGGTTATTCAAAATAAACCCTTGCTATCAATCCTAAGCTTATGTTGACGGGTATCACCATAAATCGAATAGGCATACTATCTCATATTGGACTTAGAGATAAATTACACCAATGAATGTAACTCCGATATTAAAAACCGATAACCAGTGGGGTGAAATGAGGAGAGCGATTAACATTGGCTGTTCTAGTTAACAAGGACATAGACAGATTACTTGAGTCCACCTCTCGCTCCTTTTATCCAACTTTGAAATATCTGCCCAAAAAAATTAGAGGGCAAATCGGCTTACTATACCTCATGGCTAGAGTGGCAGACACAATCGCAGATTCGAAGCATGGAGAGACAAAGGTACTTCTCAAGGCTCTCCAAGAATACAATGACTTTGCTCAAGGAAAAAGTTCGAAATTACCGGACTTTGCAGATCTTGCAGAAATTCAAACTAATCAGAGTGAGGCAGAATTATTGAGGAATGTATCTAAGGTAACGGAAGGTTTGAATGATTATGAAGAACAAGATAAGGCTATGATTCTTGAATGTTTAGACACAATAGTCAGCGGTCAGACACTAGATTTAGAGAGATTTGGACCAGCAAATGAAGGAGATAAAATCTCTTCTTTGAAATCAAATCATGAACTCGACGATTACACCTTCAGAGTTGCTGGATGCGTTGGAGTTTTTTGGAGTAAAATGTCACTTACTCACATTATAGAACTCCCTCCTAATGAAGAGGAAGAGTTTTTCATGAAGGGAATAAGATTTGGTAAGGCTCTACAAATGATAAACATTTTACGAGATATTCCAGAGGATTTACGTTTTGGTCGTTGTTACATACCCGGAGAGGCCTTGGAAAGACACAATCTAGAACCTGGGGACTTACTAGACAAGGAAAATATTGACAATTTCAGACCGCTATATGATGAATATTTAGATCTCACAAGCGACCATCTAGACGCCGCTGTTGAATATATCAAAATGTTACCTGAGGGACAATTTCGCCTCAAGGCATCTACAATGCTACCGGTGTTGATTGGTCAGAGAACTGTAACACTGCTTAGGTCAGGTAATATTCTAGACAAAAGTGAAAGAATAAAAGTAACTAGAGATGAGATAAAATCCTACGCAAAAAAACTACTGAGAGCCCTAATTATTCCAGGCGGAGTAAGAAGATTACTAGATAAAAACAAAAATTTGTAGGGACAAAAATTCGTAATATCTACTTCAATGTTCTAGAATTATAATCATAGCCATTCTACCCTCACACTGATAAATAAGGAAGGGCACAGGAGTTTTGAGCGACATGTTGGAGCGCCGGAAACCTTTGGACCTGCTCATTCCACTGAAGGGAGGTGCTTCAAATGAACAGGTGCTCAAAAAAGAAGGAATTACTGCAGCAGAAAGACTTCGAGCCGCTGTAAATCTAACTGCTGATGCTGTCAAAGCGGTAAGTCTCACTGCAATGGAAGCTCTGAGAGAGGGTGCTGCTTTCATTGGAATAGTTGGTGAACAGGATGAGTTAATTGACCCATTCCACCATCTAGATGCGCCTATATGGGCTAGAGATCCACCCGTCGAACTCCTCAAATTAGCATATTCTTATTGCGAAGAATTAACTATGCGAGAGGCAGGAAACTTTTACCATTCTTTCAAGTATCTTCCCGAAGAACAAAGGCTGGCTATGTGCGCTGTTTACGCTTTTTGTCGCAGAGCAGATGATATTGCAGATGGAGATTGGCAGGATAGATTCCCCGGGTCAAAAGGTGAAATGGACCCCGAGGCTGTTGCATATAGACAAGAATTAGAAAATTTGCAGCAAAAAGATACTATTCTAAAAGAAGACCTCTACCTTGAAAAAATTACTCAATTATTCTTTTTCCGCAAAAAACTGTCTACTTGTTATTCGACAACTAGTAGCACAGATCCTGTATTTTTAGCACTGAAAGACACTGTAAATCGTTACGATATTCCAAGAAATGTCTTCGACGACCTGATTACGGGTATGGAAGACGATCTGTATAACAATCGATATCGCACATTTGATGAGTTATACCTCTATTGTTACAGAGTAGCTTCGGTAGTCGGATTGATGTGCATTGAGATATATGGGTATGACGATGTAAGAGCTAAAAGATTCGCAGAGTCTTGGGGAATTTTTATGCAATTAACCAACGTTTTGAGAGACGTTGGTGAGGATATTCAAAGAAATCGAGTTTATTTACCTCTGGATGAGCTGGAATCTAATGGTATACTAGAAAAGGAACTCAATGGAGAAGTTGTTCTAAACCCATCATGGGAACCTTATGTGCATCACTATGCTAAGAGAGCACGTACATACTTAGAAGAGGCAAAGCAGTTACTTCCATTACTTCCTAGAAGGACAAGATATTCTCCGGCAGCAATGATAGCGTTTTACGATAAAATACTCAAACAAATTGAGAGGCAGCAAGGCGATGTTTTTACTAAAAGGGTCAAACTGAATAAATTTCAAAAGCTCTCCTTGGCCGCTGCTGTATACTTGAGACACAGATTCATTCCTGGATGGTTAAATCCTCTTTGGACCGGGTTGTCGAAGATAGGTATCTTACCAGATGTCTGATAGAAGAGGGGGTGATTGGATGGAAAAACCATCCAAAATCAGAAATTTGTCTTTGGTTATTCTTGGTTTCCTACTATCACTTTCAGAACCCATAATCTTGCTAGCATTAGGCAGGGACCTTCCTAGCGCTTTATGGCCTATGGCCAATAGATCCCTTGAGTTGACTTACTTTCTGAGAACTTGGCATATCGAGATTTTTGCAATATCATTGTTATCCCTTCCATTCATTTTTTTGAGAAGTTCAAAACCAAGCAAGTTTGAACACTATCTAGCTTGGATATCTATGGGCCTTTGCATTGGTCTAACTTTACTATTTGTCCTGCTTGATTATGCTTTTCTTAGAGGTGCATTTGTTTTACTGCCGACTTGCTTAGGAATTATTCTGTTGTGCTCATATTTTATCGCATTCGAGATGCGAAATTACAAGCTAAATTATCTCAAATTAGATCTTAAGAATTTATCAAACGTTTTTGTTGTATTTCTAGCAGTATGGTTGATATCACCGGGTATTACCTCAATGGCAGGATTGTTACCTTCTCCGCCTGAGTTAAATTTAGCCGATGGACAGTACGGTGTAACTACTAATGTATACCAATATCCTATGCCAGACGAAGTAGCAAGAATTCAAGGTGATTATGAGGAAGATGTTGTATTCTCTGTCTATCTTTCAACCCCCGAGGATGTTACACATCAAATACCACTTGCAATAGTTTTACACGGATTTGCAAGTCCATCCTTTGATTCATACAAAGATTGGGTCATGGAATTATCATCAAGAGGTATGGCTGTTGCATTTATTCAGTATCCTTCAGATGTTATGCCAGAAGGACATGATAATTATACTCTTGAAGAAAAAGATGGTATGTCAAATCATCCATTTCATGTACCAAGAATAGTTGCTATAGAAGCAGCACTTGAGCAGCTAAATATATCATTACCTGAGAATGTTAACAAAGATCACATTCTTGTTGGTGGGCACAGCCTAGGAGCAGGATATGCTTTAGTTGTGTTGGACCGCATTTTAAGCAAGGGATGGGGTCAAGAGACTGTGTTTGTTAGTTTAGAGTCCTCGTATGCTAGACCAGTTCAAGAGGATTTACAAATCAGTACTATGAATTTGCCCGAGGAATTCCTAGCACATGTCGTGGTAAGCGAGGATGATTTGAGTGTAAATGACTGTTTTGGGGTGCATCATCACGAACTCTTAGGTCATGGTTCGTTATTTATCGAAATTCCAAGCGATAAATATGGTTTCCCTCGTCTAGTTGCAACTCACTACATACAGGCGACTGAGACACATGATACACATGCTGATTGGGGATTTTACAGGAGAGTAGCCAACCAAGCCGAATGGTTAGTAGAAAGGACTCTTGGAGACATAGAAAATGCTCTATTAGCGAAATCAAAATTGATTGATTCTGACAGTTTTAGGTTTATGGGGGAATGGTCTGACGGCAGAGCAGTAGAGCCACTAAGGACATACTCGGACCCATTGAGTAGTCCAAAATATGATCATTGTTCTAATTGGGTTGGACCCTAGTTAAGAATTTCGAGTGAACGCTTGAATTCCTGTGATGTATCTTCCTAAGATTAGATTGTGTATGTCATGGGTTCCTTCGTATGTCTTGACAGATTCTAGATTAGCCATGTGTCGCATTACTGGATATTCATCTAGTATTCCGTTAGCGCCGTGAATGTCTCTAGCGACTCTAGCGATCTCTAGTGCAATATCTACATTATTCATCTTTGCAAGGCTAATTTGTTCATTGAACCAGGTTCCATCGTCTTTCTTTTTACCAAGGTGGTAAGCAAGTAATTGTCCCTTTGTAATTTCTCGTAACATCCAAGCCAGTTTGTTTTGAATCAGTTGATATGCAGCAATCGGTTCACCAAATTGGATACGTGACAGAGCGTAGGTCTTTGCCGAATGGAAACAAGCCATTGCAGACCCTAATGCTCCCCATGAAATTCCATATCTTGCGTTATTTAAACATGAAAACGGCCCCTTGAGTCCCTTTACGTTTGGAAGAATTCGGTTCTTTGGAATCTTACAGTCTTGCATCACAAGTTCACTTGTGACACTAGCTTTTAGTGAGTGCTTACCCTTCATCTCGGGTGCGCTGAAACCTTCGTCGCTTTTTTCGACGATGAAGCCTTTGATTACACCGTCTAATTTGGCCCAAACAACTGCAACGTCTGCAATAGTTCCATTTGTTATCCACATTTTTGCGCCATTGAGTAGGTAATGGTCTCCCATATCTTCAGCTTTTGTTATCATATCTCCCGGATTTGAGCCATAATCTGGTTCTGTCAAACCGAAACATCCTACCATCTCTCCAGTAGCTAATTTTGGTAAATAATATTCTTTTTGTTCTTCGGTGCCAAAATCCCAAATTGGATACATTGCTAAGGATCCTTGAACACTAGCAAATGAGCGTAATCCAGAGTCGCCTCTTTCAAGTTCTTGACAAATCAGTCCATACGCTATGTAAGACAGTCCAGGACATCCATATCCCTTAAGTGGAGCCCCAAGAACGCCCATTTCTCCAAGGGCAACTCGCCACTCGTCAGGGAATACTCCCTCCTCGCAGGCATGCTCTATATTGGGTATTACTTCTTCATCTACCCAATCTCTAACCATGTCTCGAATCATTATTTCTTCTTCGGTTAACAAAGACTCGATATCGTAGAAATCAACGCCCTCAAACTTCTCCATGAATTGTGGCGATAACATTAGCCTCATGAAGGTTAGGGACTTATTGCTCACTTCACTTATTACGCTTCGTTAACTTAGCGTATTTCCGTTGTAACCAAGGGCTATTCCAATAAATCATTCCAAAGAAAACTCCGAACACGCAAACAACGAGTAAATACGCTAAAAATTCAGGGAATTCATCTTCTACATTTTCGCTTAAGGGTTCAAAAGAAACAACCTTTCCTTGACCTGTAATCAAAAATCCGGAATTTTCTGCATTTTCCCAAGCCATAGCATACCTATCAGCGCTAAAAAATACGTCAACTTCAGCAGCATCTCTATTTTCAAACATCAAAAAAGCCTCACCTGAGTATTCCGTCCAGCGCACCATTCCTAACGGCCCCAGCGATATAATCGAAGCGAAGTCACTTCCTGAATTGTCACCTGTAAAATCTCCTGTCAATTGGCCAAGAACTACTATTTCTCCAAGCTCAGATTTGGAAGTATCAAGTAAATCAATACTAATCCTTGCAACTTTTTTCCCGCTAGCAAACGCCGTACAGCGATTTATTCTTGGCTCCTCGCAACCTACACCCATCCACGTGTGTGAACTCGAGTCGGCAATCCATGATACAGAATCTCCCTGGTCGATAATTGCTATACCGTCATTTAGGGAAGTAACAACGCAAATATTGTCATTCGGCAGGCAATCAATGTCGCTAATCCTTGATGTAGCTTGATTATCTAATAATGTGAAAGTGTTAGCATAATATCGCCACAATTCACCATCTTCAGTACCGATATAAGCGACAGACGAGCCAGGTGTGAATTGGATGGCGTTAATGTCCTTACCAGCCATAACAGAAGACCCCTCCGCTTCACCTAGAGCATAATTAGTAGAATTAAATCTAAGGACAACTCCAGAGTCTCCGACCAAAACAGCACTCAAACCACCCGGGTGCCAAGTGACATCGTTGATGTCATGAACGGTTTCATTTTCTAATTTGACATCATATTCTTGTTGATTAGCATTTTTTGCTGATATCAAATGTACGAAACCCTCCTCTCCGTAAATAAGAACATTTGACCCATCTGGTGCTAACTCTCCTCCGTTTATACCGATATCAAAATCAGCAAGTTCCCTCTCAATTTTTACAGAAACTGTCGAATCAGGTAAAGATGCACCAACCGTCGCTAACGTCATTATACTGACGAGTATTAAGGCCCTGCGCATGATTCTGCGAATATTTATGTTTCAAAAAGGCCGCGCTCAATGTTGTCGTCTGAAGGTAGTCCTTATTTCCCCGTTGTATGTGGGGGTATCATGGAGAGATTTGAAGTAAAGCGTGGCATAATCAAGACTATGGGTGGCAATGCAGGCCTCGCAAAGTTAGCGACCGAGCATTTTAACGATGTTGTTGTAGATAGTGATGGAGTTTTCAATGCCTCTTTTGCTATTTTGACAAGTGTAACTGCAAATTACACAGACGAAGGCAAACTTTTGGTAGAAGTCGATCAAATGAAGGGTGACGAATTGTCAGAATTCCTATCTAAAGACGGGGGAAGAGAACTTGCTATGCAATCTCGCTCAAGATGGTCTAGTTTCTTAGATCAAGCAACTGGTTACAACGCTAAGCAGAGAGGAGACAAAGCGAAAGAACAAGCAAAGAAATTTTCCAAGGCACGTTCAGCAATCAAAATGGCTCACAAGTCCATTGAAATGAGTTCAAGTATCTCTCAAGACACTATCGACAAGGCACACGAAATGATTGCTGAGTTGGAAAAAATGATTGAGGAAGGAAATGCCCCATCTGAAGGTAAGGTCAAGAAATTAAACGACTTATTGTAGTTCAGGTGATACGATGGATGGACTTGAGGAGAGATATGGAAGAGTTGCAGAACTCGACCAAAAATCTCTCTCAAGACTCAGGTTGATGATTGATAGCGTTGACGAGTCTATAGGAATAGAACACCTTGTTGATTGTCTTGCGGATAATACATCTGCTGGTGGTGACGGTATCATTAGGTGCTATGTTGGGTTTGAGCCATCAGGAAAGGCTCACATTGGATGGAAAGTACTCTCAATTCAACTAAAGCGAATGCTGGAAGCAGATGCAAATGTCCTCATTTTTCTAGCGGACTGGCACGCGTGGGTCAATGATAAATTCAACGGCAATATGGAAGACATTCAAACAACAGCAAGATACATGGAGGATACATTTAGGGTATTATTAGGCAATCCTCCTGAAGGAGAAGGGCCTGGAGAGTTAAGATTTGTTTGGGCTTCGAGTATTATGGATTCTGGAGATTACTGGGCAAGAGTGCTTAGATGTTCAAAAAATATGAGCCTCGCAAGAGTGAGAAGGACCTTCTCAATAATGGGAAGATCAGAAGACTCATCGGATGGCGACCTGTCTAGGTTTTTCTATCCTGCACTACAAGCAGCAGACATATTTGAGATGAATATTGATGTTGCAATTGGAGGTATGGACCAAAGGAAAGCACACATGTACATGCGAGATGTTGCTGATAGATGGGGATGGTATAAGGCCACATGTCTGCACACACCAATAATATCGGGACTCAAATCATCTGGTGCAAGAATGGAATCATTCGACCATAAGATGAGTAAATCAGATCCTAACGGTGCAATACTTCTGCACGATAGTGAAAAAAAGCTTGCAAAGAAGATGCGAAAAGCCTACCTTGACCCTGAAAATCCAGCCTCCCCTGTTTACGAACTGCTCGAGCAAATAATTTTACCAGAGTTTGGAAAGGTCACAGTTACCCCAAAGCCAGAGTTCGGAGAACCTACCGTTTGGCATGACGTAGAGTCTTTCAAGAATGCGATCTCTGATGGAACACTCCATCCTTTTGACGCTAAAATGGGAGTTGCTGCTGGTATTTCGAAAGGTTTGCGAGCAGTAAATGAGTATTTTGAAGAAAATTCCGAAACGCTGGACCGTGTAAATCAACTAACTAAGTGAATAGAAAATATTCATGAGGCGATTACACTTGGG
>DAZU01000087.1 GCA_002507425.1 Euryarchaeota archaeon UBA53 | reverse complement strand
ATATTATTGTAATTCGAATTTGCGTTCAGTTGGATAGTGCCGAAATTCATGTTATTTCTTGTGTTTCCAGAAACTATCCAACCTGTTGGTGTCGAATCGATGAAAGAGCCATTTTCATTACCACCCGAACCTCCTGCTTGAAGTAAAAATTCTGGCTCTGAATCAGCCTTTTTTACTTCTCTTAACTCTTCAAGTTCTAATGGATTTGACATAGGGATTATCGATAGTAACAAAATCGTAACTATCCCAAAGCCAAAGAGGGCATCAGAGCGCATATTACCGGGTCGTAGCAAATGGTGAAGAAACCTTTGTTCAGAAGTTTCTGTGAAGTTTTGTCGATACAGCGTCAAATATCCACACATTGTTATTGCTATCGACGCCTTTGTAAGCAGGCACCAACACATCGTACTCTTCTACATTTGCGGACTCTTCATCAAACCGATACCATCTCAAAAGATCTCCCATGCCGTCTTTGTAAACTCGCCGCTTCGACAACAATTTTTTAAAATTGGGATTATCATCAAAATCCACTGATTCACGTTTTAGGAGAGGTGTTTTTTCTAGTAACTCGATATTATCTAATATTGTCAAACCTAGACAATCTAAAACCCATTTTTGGATTTCTTCATCTTCTGGACCCCTCAAATAACCTCTAACGTGATGTATGCGTGCGCAGATAAGAATCGGTTTAGACAATTTTATGTCAAGACAAGCCTGATTAAGTGGGGTAAAGTCATCTTTTGGCTTAATTGTATGCGGACCTTTTCCTGTGAGTGGGTGGATTAATTCGTTTTCTTGTTTTTCTTGCTCGCTCACATTTATTGGGATTCTTCCATCGATCACTGCATGACCAACAAAATTGGCAACATCATCTGGCATCCAGAATACTAAATTCACTCCGTCGCGAATCGGGATTTGTTCTTTTTCAAAGATTGCATTATTCCTGCATATTATCAAATGATTACCACGGGGGACATCAACCAACCACATTTCAACACCTTCTAGATCAATAGGTGCAAAACCAGATCCAGAGGACCAAATTTCCATACCCTCAACCAAACCTAGTTTTGCATGATAAGGGGATACATCGAAAACTCTACCCAGCCATTCAATAACACCCGGTTGCATGTTCGGGGGGGATTCAAGATCAAGATTGACATCCAAACTTCTAAGGATATCAATCAGCAATTGGCCCATGCTGATGCTAAGTGTCTGCGGGTTTTAGTATCATTCAAGATTACTTGAAAGAGTGACTAACTCAGATTCACCCGCATCTAACACTGTAATCGTCGAAATGCTGAATGGTTTTCCAGAGGCGACACCCAAATCTCTGTTCACAAGCGTTGTCCTATGCATTGTTACTTCAGGATGACCGGCCCTCAAAGAATCAATAAATTCTTGAGGGCAGTTTGCAGCTAGGATAATGCATTTTGCTTCACCTGTTTTGCACGCATCTAATGCCTGTCTCTGGCCATACAGGAGCTTTCCTGTAGTACTTGCTAGTTTCAATTGTCTACTTATATCCATAATTCATTCCTCCACAAATTTGCTTCTCAATGTTGATTATCACTCTGGTATGTAATACAATTCCACAGAACCGGTTCCAAGGCTAATAGGCTGACCGACAATAATATTCTCAGCAACACCTGTCAAATTGTCTCTTTCACCAATGATACCTGCCTTTAGTAGGTGATTGACTGTTACTTCGAAAGCAGCCCTCGCCAAAATTGAGTGTTTGGTTCCAGATACACCGTGACGACCTATTGCTCTGACTTCTCCTTCGCTAGTCATTACGTCTGCAACCATCAGTAGATGTCTAACATCGACTTCCAGTCTTGCTCCATCTAAGGTAGCTTGCAACTCATTGACAATCGCTTGTCTAGCTGCTTCTATCCCCAGATATTGATAAATCTCGATGATATTGTTTGTGTAGGTTTTCGACCTATCGATTCCATCCATATCAGATATCCTTGCTAGGTTACTTCCTATTGTTGATAGATAGTATTCGCCGGTCCTATCATCAAGTTGAACATTGGCCCGCTCGATGTTTGGAACACCTTTGAGTCTCATATCTCGAATTTTATCTTCAAGTTGCAGAAGCTCTGTGTATGAGGGAGGGTTTTCTTCTAAAGTCTTCAAATCATCCTCAACCTGAACACCAGGAATTAAGGTAAGAATTGAGGGGTTCTTTTCTTTGTCTGCTTGGACATAAAGCCTCAGTGCTCGCTCTAGTTTGTCTTTAACTTCTGCTGGCGTCATGCCTTTTTGTTTTAGGTTTCCTTTCTTCAATTTCAGAACAAGTCGACGCTGAGCAACATCTGTGTCAATATCTGCTATGTTGACTGTTGTGGTAATCTCAATGGCTGCCGCTAACTTTTTCGCTGCTGCAGCTGATTCCTTATTTTCTCCAGATAGTCTAATTGTCATCGTAGGAGTATTGGGGACCTTCCTTGCATCCACAATCTCGATAATTCTTGGAAGCCCCTGAGTTACGTTAACAGTAGCAACACCCGCATAGTGGAATGTCCTCATTGTCATTTGTGTTCCTGGTTCTCCAATCGATTGTGCTGTAATAATTCCTGCCGCTTCATACGGATCTATCATAGCCATATGCTGTGCTTTGTGAGCTTCCTCTACAAGCTTTTCAGCTTTCTTGGCGGTCAACTTTTCAATTTCTCGTTGATGCACTGCATCTGTCAAATCGTGTATAGTCTGTTGGGAGAACTTCACTCCTGCTTTTTCTGCTGCTTTTGCAATCGAAATGAATACTGGAGTTTCGGATAACTCGTCACTGTATGCTTTAGGTATACCATCTTCGTCCAAATCGGGCTCATATACTTCCAATGCTTGAACGGTCTTTGCAGTTCTCCTGCGCCTGATTCCTCTGCGTAATCTCACGCTAGTTTGAATGGAACCGTCTCCGATTTGGTTCTTGGTTGGGGACGCAGCCCCTTGAATGATTCCGTGAACTCTAGATGCCGTTTCGGAGTCAGTTTCACATATTTTTGAAATTTCTTGTAATGTGAGTACTTTAACATCATCCCACTTTCTGTCGTCCGCTAGTTTGTGAGCAAATTCCTCACTTACAAGCATGTCCATAAGTTTCTTTTTGGTTGCGCTCTTAACTACCATCACAAATCACCTCCAGCCATAGCTTCCGAATCTCCTTCGTCATATCCAAGCTCAAACACTTTATCGTCACTATCTTTGTAGCCTTCCTCGTTGAGTTTGGTTGGACCGTCTGTCCCTAACGCTTCGTCTACTATTACGTCAATGTTGAATGGCTTTCCATGCACACCACGACTTGGATCAATACCATCTTCCCCATATGAAAATTGAATAATTCTGTCTGCTGTATTCCTAACAGAAAGGTTCTGGTCTGGGAAGACCTTTAGATCGTCCATTGCATTTATGAGTCTTCTCTGCATATATCCAGACTTGCTTGTCCTGACAGCTGTGTCAACAAGGGACTCACGCCCGGAAACTGATAACATGAAGAACTCTGTAGGTTCGAGTCCTCTCTTAAATGAGGACGATATAAATCCTTTTTCCGCAGCACCAAGGCCACCTCTCTTGAAGTGAGGCAATACTCTTTGATGGTATCCTCTCTCAAGCCTAGCACCACGAACTTTAGCTTGGCCAATACTTCCGGCCATCATTGTTAGGTTATCCATAGAACCTCTGGCTCCTGATATTGCCATTCCAACAGCAGCATTGGAACTGCCGGTTTGGTTCAATTCTTCTTTAGCGACGTCACCGGCTGCTTGCTTTCCTAAATCTAAGATTACCATGATATTTTCTTCCAGAGTTTCTTTTGGTGTGCGTCCGGGTCTAGTTTCATAACCACGGCCATCTTTACCAAATTTAGCAAGCTCTGCTTGAACTTCTTCTCTTGCTTCTTGATTGTGCATTTCGATTGATTCGAGTGCTTCAGCTGAAAGATCTTCGTCATCAATTCCAGTGGTAAATCCAAGAGAAGTGCAGGCACCAATAGATAGTCTGGTAAATTCATCGAGGAACTTAGCACCCTCGCTAGGACCATTAGTTTGCACAATTGCGTCTAATAATCGACCGTCTTCTGCACCAATTGCTCTTTTATCTAAAGTTCCTGAGACCTGACCGTTCTTTACTACAACGTCATCATTTGATCGACTTCTGAATCTTAGGTGTATGTTATCCGGAATAATAACCGATACGAGATCCTCGCCATTGAAGAATTCGCCCTTATTATCCTTTGAAATCTTTGGTAGTTTACCTGTGTATCCAATGTTACCCAACATCTCTAAGCCATGGGCTTTGGAAATCCTTGTATCCGGCCTAGAGAGTAGATATGCTCCAGAGATGTGATCGTGGATTCCACCAATTACTGCACCGCCATATCTTGGGGTTAGTATGTGTTCCTGAACTCTCATCAAGATTTTAGCTTCAGCTCTTGCTTCTTCGCCTTGTATGACGTGCAAATTCATTTCATCTCCATCGAAATCAGCATTGTATGGTGTACAAACTGCTAAGTTGAATCTGAAGGTGTGACCTTCCATTACCCTGACTTCGTGAACCATCATTGACATTCTGTGTAGAGAGGGTTGCCTGTTGAATATAGCAACGTCTCCATCGATTAGGTGTCTTTCAACCAATAGCCCAGGTTTCGGATTCCCGTTAATATCAACAGTTGATAATCTGTCTTCTACTCTGGTTCGTTCCCCCCATTCGTTATCTGGACTGCCACAGTGAGGACAAATTACCTGCAGATTTTCGGGGAACGGTGTATCAGGGTTTGCGAGTTCAAACTTCCAACGGTGATGTAGGATTGCTCTAGGGTCATCCTCAGGGAGTGGGTTGCCATCTTGGTCTTCTCCTCTTAGGTTTGAGATTGTAGTCTTCTCGTCTATAGAGTATGAAACAAGTTCCTCAGCCCCAGCAACAGCTTCCTGCTTGGATATAAATTTCTTGACAACTAATCCAGGTAAGAAGTTTGGTGATGGTAACACTGAATGCAGATCTAGTCTGTTTGTGGTTTCCTCCATACATTCTGGATTGTGACACCTAAACCCAGCATTGATTAGACGACTGCGTTCGTTTATCCTAATTCTCTGACGGTTGTTTCTAATGACATAGTTAACACCCGGGTGGACGTCTGGACCACGTAGAATCATTCTTCGCATCTGCTCACGATTACGTGTTGTAACTCTAATCGGGACAGTCAATTCCTTAGCGACTTTCTTTGGAACGCCAACTTCGTTAACTCCAAGATACGGATCTGGTGATATTACCGAGCGAGCGCAGAAATTCACACGCTTTCCAGATAGGTTAGATCGGAATCTTCCTTCTTTTCCTTTCAGTCTTTGAGTGAGAGTTTTCAAGGTTCTTCCAGACCTGTGTCTTGC
>DAZU01000099.1 GCA_002507425.1 Euryarchaeota archaeon UBA53 | reverse complement strand
GGTCGTGATTTCCTAAAGTGCTGTGGCCATGATCAAAAGTGGCAAGGACTGGATGAAGTTTTCAATAAACTCAAATCCTACAACCAGAAGAAAATTGAGGCTTCAGGAATAGACACATTAGTCTCATCCTGTGCAGAGTGTTTCAGAACTTTTGCAAGGGATTACGAGTTGGAAGGTGTAAAGGTCATGCACACAACTGAATTCCTAATCGAAAACGGATTTGACATGGAAATGAAGGCCGAAAATGACTTGACGGTAACATACCATGATCCTTGCAGACTTGGTAGGCAAATGGGAATTTACGAAGAACCACGACAATTAGTGGCTGGAGTGGAAGGAGTAGAACTTGTTGAAATGGAGCATCATGGTGAAGATGCCATGTGCTGTGGAGTATCCAGCATGATGTCTTGTAATGAAAACGCAAGAGCCTTGAGAGTCTCAAGAATGGAAGAGATAAGAAACACAGGTGCAGACATGATGATTACGGCTTGCCCGAAGTGTGTTTCACACATGGAATGTCTGAAGTTTGAAGGTGATGAAAGGCATGATATCGAGATACTGGACATTGTTTCATTCTTAGCAAGGCAGGTCCAAGCCAAAAAATCGATTGCAGAAGAAATGGCTAGTGTCCAACTACCAGTTGAAGCATGATTCGAGTTTTATATCTCGAATCCTGCCCAAACTTGATAGTGTGAGGCACTAGAATATTCTTTATGGATTATGATTCAATGCGACTTATTGACCTCAAAACAATGTGTAAGGACAGAGGTTTGAGGGTAAGTGGTAACAAAGCAGAGGTAATTATCCGCTTAATGGAAAACGACGAATCTTTGCAACCCGAATCCCTCACGTTGAACACAAGTAGTTCAACAACTCATTCACAGTTTCATGGAAACCAACCTATTACCCAAATAATCGTACATAATAATGCAAACATATCTCTTCAAATTACTGGTGTAGGGATTATCCTTTACGGCCTTTTCAGAATGGCAATGGCTCTACTGTTTAATGAATGGACACCATTCGAATCACTTCTCGCTATGATTATTGGGTTCGGTTACTTACTAGGAGGTGTCCTAACAATTCAGGCTTACAAAGAAGGGCTATACTTAACCCTTGTAGTATTACTCTTCTCGGGAATTATGTCATTGATTTACCACGATGAATGGAGCCCACTGTCAATGGGTATGGGAGGTATTTGGCCACTAGGATTTTCATTGGTTTGTTCTGGAATATGTATGGTCTTTGTTGCTGCACCCCTAATGGGAGCTGGAGTTGGAGGAACTCATTTTAGAGAGGATAGCCCTAATTTTATACCCAACATACTCAGAACCGCTAATTATGCATCACCGCTACCAAGTTATGATGATGAAGAAGAATATGTGGAGGTTAAGACAAAAATTGTTGTAACATGTGTTCATTGTAACTCAAAGCTAAAAGTTCCAAGCGACTACAAGGGTAAGGTTAAGTGTCCTACCTGTGATGAAAGATTCCAAGTTCAGTAATTATTCTGAAGGAGCATCGTCATCCATCCCGCGAATTTCATAATTCGATGGGAACATTGCTACTATCACTCCTGCGATTAAAAATGCTAAACCATATCCGAATTTTTGTTCAACAAATAGAAACTCCAATGCGAATACAACCAATAAAAGACCGCCAATATTCGATACCCAAACTAAGGTTTTGAAGGTCGATAATGAAACACCAGTAGTGTTTGGCCGTCTTAGTGGGCCGAATTCTCCACCAAAGCGCTGGGCGCCCTCATGTTCTGGTGATTTGCTCATAAAATCACCTGTCTATCATTGTAATTGCATCAGTAGGACATGACAAAACACACAGACGGCAGCCTGTGCATGCGTCTCGAATAATCTTTGCTTTCCGATTACTTGGAACGTTCATTAGAGGTGATGCCATTTCTTTTGAATACAGATCAATTGCGGAATCGTCACAGACAATTGTGCACTGATCACAGCCAATGCACAAATTTTCCTTAACCCAAGCCACAGTAGTCTCACCGCCCTTAATAGTTGACCTGCGTTCTCCTTTTTGCCTTGCAAGAGAAATAGCGATGCGCTCAGACTCTGCTGCGCGCCGCCTCTGCAACTCTTGAAATGAGGTCATACAGCCACCCCGGAGCGGTGCTTGTTTTCAAACCTCTCTACTGAAAGATTCACCAAAACGTCTCCTAAGCAGTAAAATGCACCAACCAATAGAGGTGGATTCCACGCTGTTAGTCCTGTCCATGGAACCTCGCTTGACCATGTCCAATTGCCAAGATAAGTTCCAAGTAATTCCATTGCCAGAGCGGCCCATGCCATGGTTGCATACAATGATGGCTGGGGGCCATATTTTGTAAAACCTAATACCAGTATCAGTAGAAAAATTCCAGAGGTATCACCTCCAGTAAACAAACCATAACAGACCATCGGTATAAATGGAATTAAGATAGGTAACGACAATTTTTGTGACAATTTTTGTGACAATATCCTCCCACTGTCAAACAAAAACCAGTGCCCTACTGGCACGTAAAGGGGCATCAGGTCTCTTTGATATTCGTATATTAACCATATTTCACTAAAGAATAATTCCATTGGAGTTGCGAAAGCTAATACAGTTAACATCTCTATTCTCTCTTTCCTTTCAGCTCTGTAATACAAGAATAAAAAAAGTCCGATACACCATAAATTGACTGGCCATTCACTATACTTAGCGCTTACAAAAAGACCAATTGATATCGTTAGAGCATAAATGATAATTTTTTTCATTAGACCACTTTTTCGTATTTTTCTATTGAAATACCTTCCAATCTCATTTTTTCTATCACAAATTGCAAAACACTCTCTGGTAAATCCTCTGGCGCATGAATACCTTGACTCAACATGCTTGGGTTATCTGCCCAAGCTAAAACCGAACATAGTGTTACGATTCCAGTTGTTCTAGCCATACTAGAATCCTCTCCTCTACCGCAGTCTTCGATTACATATCTCAATGACTTTTTGCCACATCGAATCGCAACCTCCATCCATGTGAATTCTCCTCTTGATGGATCGTATTTCCAAGCCTCTACCAATTCATCAGGATTCAAGTTTGTTGTCTGATATTTCTGAATGTGTCCCGGCCACCTTACGGTGTATTCTCCCATATTTTTTACCGGTAAACTGAGTAGTGATCTCAGACCATCTGTCAAAAATGCCTCCATAGTTCTACCATTGGCATCAATTCTATGCAAATCACTCATTGCGGGGACAGTAGTTGGCTTTCCATCAGCCAAAATTCTTGCAGGCCTTGTGTATTCTGCTATCACATCATGAGGTGAGAATGGTGCCATATATGACCACCCTGTATCCCTTTTTGATGGATTACCCCCCACTTTAATTGTTACCTCATCGATATTTTTGTATTGTCTTAAAGCACTACTAACTAGCATGTTTGAAAGACCCGGGGCAATACCCACATCCCACAGTATCGAACTTGAACACTCTCCAATGCCATCTGGAGTCGCCTCACTAAAAGATAGGTCAACAATTCTCTGCCCAGTGTTCTTGAAATATTCTGTTACCTTACTTCCTATTGACCCTGGGAGCATATTCACTATAATTTCTGCAGACTTATGATCAAAAGATAGCGCTTTACCTTGATGGAAAATAGCATCAGTTTCAACCTGTTTTACATCATAAAGATGAATCTCATGGCCCGATTCTACCAACTTTCTAGTAACGTAGTTGCCAACTAGCCCCCCACCCAAACAATGGATTCTAATCACTATCCCTCCTTTTGTATCATTGATTCAGCGCCCATAGCTAACATGGAAAGTTCAGCAACAAGTGCATGCCAATTATGTGCATGCATACCAAATTTGTCTTGAACTTGTTCGAAATTAACGAATTCAGCAGATGGAGAATTCAGATTTTCTAAATCACTCTTCTTAGGATTTATTCTATAAAACCACGAAGCTGCTTCCCCGTCGACAAGGTAAACCACTGGTTCTACTGGATAATTATCCACTGTCTTTAGGCATGTCGGGATACCCTCTTGAATCAAAAAATTCTCTACATCAACTCCTCCTTTAGAGTACATTAAACGCTTGAATTTTCGGTTTGACAGATTCAACAGTTCTTTCCCGCTTGTAACTGCCATGATTCCTAAGCCGTATGTTCCTCGGTCATTTTTGATAAAAGCAACTGGTTCTCTTTCGATTCCTAATTTCTCATATCTTGATTTTATTATTGCTAAGAATTCGTCAACTTCTGCTGCGAGCATTTCTCTACAGCTTTCCTTTTCAAGGCACTTATCCTCACTTACAAACCAGTCTGTCATCAAGTGCCATGGTTCAATTTCTAAAATTTCAGCAATCTCTGCAACATAATTTTTCAAACATTCATAATGTTCTGACTTTCTTCTTCGCTGCCATCCCATGTGTGTTGGTGGAAAAACTTGATTATCTGCTAAACCGGGTAAAATTCCTTCTGTCAAATCATTATTCAGCATTATGAAGTCTGGTTTTTTATTATCGATACTCAATTGATCATCAATCAAAGTAACCTTGTCAAGTAAAAGAGGACCAGTAAGCCCGTCTAATGAGCCATAACCATCAAGTTCTGGTGACCCGATCGTACATCGAAATCCTGCCCCTTCAATAAGCCTCTTTATAGTCTTGAGATTCTCAACGTATCCTTTATTTCTAGTATGTGATTCGGGATATAAATGAACCCATTCACAATTTTCATTAAGGCGCTGGATGTGAGATTTTAGAAGGGAAGATAAATTCACCTCGTCTCCCTTCGAAACGTTATTGAATCCTGCGGGAAAATGGTTTGAATCAACTACGGCAACTTTCCATCCACTGTCTCGTATGTCCACGCTACCGTATATCGGAATAGGAACCTCCTCTCTTTTTTCTGACATCCACTTTTGGATCTCTGAACGTTTTAGTTCAAGCTTTTCAGTAAGGTTATGGATAATTGAACTCAAAATAATTCCTCCAGTAAATCACTAGCTGTTCCAGATTTTTTGTTAACACCTCTGTCTAATATGTGCATGGCCTCAAATAGGCCTAAACCTATACAGATTTCGGGTTGTCGCAATAGTGGTTCTTCAATACTCGGATGACGGCTGGCTATTTGATTAGTGTATGATTGCAAATCGTCTATGAGAGAATCTATCAATTTTGGAGATGTAGCCCTCCCCGCCGGAAGTTTAGGACGATCCACTATCTCTTTTGGCAAATTTGTTAATCTTGCAGCTTCTCTAAGAGCTGCTTTTTCTAAACCATTGGCAGGTAATCTCCAATCAATTGGTAGCCTATTTGATGCAGTTGTATGTCTGCTGCCCAAGAATGGGACTCTTACTTCCAAACCGCTTGCCATTGAATGCCTGTCAACCAATCTCAATTGAAAGTTTGAAAGTTGTCCGTGGTCAATTTCAAACTGGAGAAAATCTTGTAACGATTCTGTATGTTTTTCTGGTGTGTGATTATTTGTCCACCACCTTTCACCTTTGAGATTAGATAAATCACAATTCATTTCATCCAAACGACTGGATACTAATTTCTTATGTTGTTCTAAATTCTTGTATCTGGGATAGCCAGCGTGCAATTCATCAGCTCCCTGGCCACATAATCCCACTGTAACACTTTCAGACATTTTTGAAAATAAAGGCTGGAAAAAGAGCACTGTTACGTCAAGGTCTTCTCCATGCCATGCCAGTTCAGGTAACCAATTCTCAAAAGATTCAGAATCTAGTATGTGTTGATTATGTTCTAAGTCAAGACTTGATGCAACCAATTCAGCAGCCTGCCAGTCTGGATTGTCCTCACTTTCAGCAATAGTCCAACAAGCGGGAACTGGTTGCTCTGCAATCTCCGCAGCATTTCTGGCAACAGCACAAACCAAACTAGAGTCAAGACCACCAGACAATACAATCCCAACAGGAACATCTGCCATCAACCTATCACTTACACTTAATGTGAAACTCTCTAACAATTCGCTAGGCTCATTCCAAGAAAGTGTTGGGGAAACGACCTGTTTTTCAAACCGACACGAGCTTGTAAGTGTAGGCATTCCATCAATGATCTCCCAAACCTCAATTGAACCCGGTCTTACTTGATATACATCTGAAAAAAGAGTGGTTGCATCTAAAGGGTATTCCCATGCTATTCTGGCCTTTAATGCGAAACTATCGATTTCTGGAACATATTCGTCCAAACCTCTCAAGGCCTTTGCCTCAGATGCAAAAATGAGGTTATTATCTACCTGAGTTCTTACAAGCGGTTTGATACCAAGTGGATCCCTAGCTAGGATTAATTGGTTATCTGCCCAGACAGCAAATGCGAACATTCCATCTAACTTGCATATCCATTTTGCATGATCATATGCTGTCCCTTTTCCATTATGGAGCGACAATATCACTTCGCTGTCTCCATTAGTTGTGTAACTGTAATTGGGATTTCTCAAAGATTTGTAATTATAAATCTCACCGTTTACAACCGCAACTTTACCTGTACCGTAAATTGGCTGAGGTGATCCCTCGACATCAACAATTGCAAGTCTAGTATGGCCTAATCCACATTTTGAATCAATATGTATTCCATTACCATCTGGACCCCTGTGAGCTAGCAATTTGTTCATACGCAGTAATACGTTCTTTTCAGGCTGACCAAGCATACCTGAAATTCCACACATGTATACCGCTATTGCAATTCATTGATGAGACCTTGCTTTGTATCAAATCACCAAACTGGAAAAACAAACATAGTTATCATCAGTATTATGAAGGCCAAAATGAATGTTACCAAGTATGTACTTTGAGGTGGATCTTGGGACTCTACTTCGTCACTCATTTATCTCGCCTGATTAGCGGATAACCAGTTTTATTTTCAAGATAGTGGTGTATTAAAACCACGGTAGAAGTATTAATATCACACTCAAGGGTATAAGCAGCATAGTAGCATTATCGTCAATCCATCGCAGTCTTGGCCACTCAGCTGCAACACAAATTGGCGCCATAATTAATGCTAGCCACAGTTTGGTGTCAACTAGCATAAAACAAGAAATCCATATCGCTGCGACAAAAATGCTTCCGATGATAAATACATTTACACTCTTCAGCTGTCTTCTTCGTAATTCACCTAAGAAAGGATCTCCAAGAGATAGTGAAAGTATTAGAGGCCAAACTAATTCTGGTTGTTCATTTAATGTTAGTATTGTTACGCCGACTGCAAATCCACCCCAGGCAAGCGCGCTTATTTGTGCTGACTCGTAATCACGCTGTCCAAAAATCGTTATCCCTAATTTGAGTCTAAGTGCTTCTGCAAGTATTATCAAAATAACAACAGTGGAAACTAATTGCTCATCTGTGATTGAAAAAACCTCAGACATTTGATTGCCATAGTTAAAATAAACAAGCGGTATAAACGACATAGATATGTGGAAAAACCTTCGGAATATGTGTCCGGATACTCCTCCAACTGAATGGTCAACAGGATCCGTAAGCTCAACCTGCTCAGTCAATTAGTTCCCTCAATGCTTCTTCGATGCTTAACCCTTCTTGAGATATACGGTCAATAACCTCCTCAAAATTAGGATTGTTGACTATCGTGTTTTCATGGGCCATTATTAATTGCTGACGACATCTTGCTCTCTTTGAGGATTCTCTCTCTTCCAAACTCAACATCATTTTTACTAACTCATTAATACCATCACCGGTCAGGGCGCTTGTTGTAATAATTGGAGGAGGCTCCTGATTAATTGATAAGGACATTTTCAAATCGTTGACAACCCTCTGAGCTCCATCAATATCAGATTTGTTAACTACGATCAGGTCCGCAAGTTCCAACAAACCTGCCTTTTCGGCTTGAATACCATCACCACGAGCAGGCCCTTCAACTACAATGATTCGATTTGCGACAGCTGCGCATCGGGTTTCGGACTGACCCGCTCCCACAGTTTCGATGATAACTAAATCAAAAGCCTCTAAAACAAGGAAATTGGCTAAAGATTTTACAACAGAAGGTATGGAACCAATCGAAGACCTTGTGGCCACGCTTCTAAAATAAATTGAATCGGATTTTTCTTTATCATCGAGAACTGTTAGCCTTATTCTATCTCCAAGTAAAGCACCACCACTTAGCGGAGAAGTTGGATCCACTGCTAGAACTGCCACAGAAAATTCAGGTGCTAATCTATGAAGTATTGAATCTATCAAACAGGATTTACCAACTCCTGGAGGTCCAGTTATTGCGAATATTCTTCCGTCGGCATCATCAACTTCCATATCGCCATTTTCTATTGCGGAAAGGCTTCTAGCAAGTTTAACGCGGTTCACCTAATCACCCCAGCGCCAATCATTGTTTGATCCAACTCCGCAATCCATGGATGACGCTACTTCAATAAACTCGAGAATTTCAGTAGATGGAGTTCCAGGACCAAATATCGCTTTAACTCCTGAATCATAAAGCGCTGGGCGATCTGCCTCTGGAATTATGCCCCCGCCAAACACAACAACGTCATTTAATTCGGAGGCTCGTAATAATTCACAAATTCTTGGAAATAAGTGGTTGTGGGCTCCTGAAAGAGAGGATAGCCCAACAAACCTTGCATCCTCATCGATAACTGTTCGAATTATTTGGTCTGGGGTGCGACGCAATCCTGTATAGATTACTTCGTGTCCGCCATCCCTTAAGGCTCTAGCAACTACTTTTGCGCCTCGGTCATGCCCATCTAGTCCGGGTTTTGCGATAACAATACGCTGACGCTCTCCCATAAACTTGCGTATAGGAGAGCGTATATGAATTGGTTGTAGTGGGTTAATTCTCACAAAATCAATAAGGATGGCCTAGGACTGTGCTAGTTTAGGGAAAGACATGATGGGCACCGACGATAGGCTGAGAGACCTGCGAGCGCGCAAAGCCAGAGTTGAAGCGGGCGGTGGCCAAGCAAGGATCGATGCGCAGCACAATAAAGGAAAGATGACAGCAAGGGAAAGGCTCGATATGCTTCTTGACGACGGGTCATTTCAAGAGATTGACGCACTTGTAGAGCATAGGTGTAGGGATTTTGGGATGGACAAGAATGTCATTCCGGGTGATGGAGTTGTTACTGGACACGGAACCATAAATGGGAGGGAAGTTTTTGCTTTCGCTCAAGATTTTACCGTTTACGGAGGGAGTCTAGGAGAAATGCACGGCCTGAAAATATGCAAAGTTCTTGATATGGCCTTGAAAACTGGAAGGCCTGTGATTGGGCTAAACGATAGTGGTGGGGCAAGAATTCAAGAAGGCGTTGCTAGCCTTGGATCGTATGCCGAGATTTTTTTCAGAAATGTTAGAGCTAGTGGAGTCATTCCACAGATAAGCGTGATTATGGGTCCATGTGCTGGAGGAGCAGTCTATTCTCCCGCTATTACTGACTTCGTAATTATGGTAGACAAGACTGCACATATGTTCATAACCGGGCCGGAAGTAATCAAGACAGTAACCAACGAAGAGGTAACCTTCGAGGATCTTGGAGGTGCTAGTACTCACGGAAGTAAATCAGGAGTCTCTCACTTTACTGCAACCAATGATGAAAGCGCAATAGATATTGCCAGAGATTTAGTGGGAATGTTTCCTTCTAATAATATGGAGAAACCACCAACTAAGAAAACATCAGACTCTGTTGACCGAGTATGTAAAGCCCTAGATAAAATCGTTCCGAGTGACCCAACCAAACCATATGACGTAAAGAATGTAATAACTGAGGTTTTAGACGACGGTGGTTTCCTTGAAGTCCAAGAAAACTGGGCAGGTAACATTGTAGTTGGTTTTGGACACCTTGATGGAAACACAGTAGGTATTGTTGCGAACCAGCCAAAAATACTGGCAGGATGCTTGGACATAGATGCCAGCGATAAGGCAGCAAGATTTGTTAGGTTCTGTGATGCTTTCAATATTCCAATAATTACTCTTGAAGACGTACCTGGTTTCCTACCAGGAACAAACCAAGAATGGGGAGGAATAATTCGACATGGTGCAAAACTTCTCTATGCTTATGCTGAGGCAACCGTCCCCAAATTAACTGTAATACTAAGAAAAGCATATGGAGGAGCGTATGATGTAATGTCTTCAAAGCATATCAGAGGCGACTATAATGTAGCATGGCCAAGTGCAGAGTTGGCTGTTATGGGCGCAGAAGGTGCTGTTCAGATTATACACCGACGAAGGTTGTTGAATTCAAGAGATCCTGAAGGAGAAAGGGGGAGATTGATTCAAGACTTTGAAGAGAAATTTGCCAACCCATACAAAGCCGCTGCTCTCGGTTATCTCGATGATGTAATAGAGCCGAGTGCAACAAGAGAAAGATTGTGCAAGGCACTTGCAATGTTACTCGATAAAGAGGAGTTGCGACCGACTAGAAAACATGGTAATATTCCATTATGAGGGATTTTATGGGTGAAATTAACAAGCAGAAAATTGCCGCAATAGTTGCGATTATTTCTATTATTGATGAACATAATAAAACCCAAGATATTGGACGCCAGAAAGGAGAGGCGTGGAGTCAAGATCACAGAAGAATGAACATGGGTTTGCAATCATTAATGAAAAATCGAAGTTCAAGATCCCCATGGAGATGATTGTTTGAAGGAAACGAGAAAAGTGGTTGTTGACGGAGAAGAATTTGAAGTAATCCTAGAACAAAACGGAGAAAATTGGATTGCACAGGTCGACAACAAAACCTTCGAAATATCTATTCCCGAATCAGGGCCGATTCAAAAACAAAAAAGGAAAGCTAGTGGAAAATCCAAGAAATCTGGAAAAGTTAGTGCAAATATTCCTGGAAAGGTCGTTACAGTAGAAGTTGGGTTGGGTGATTTAGTTTCCGAAGGAGATGTGATTATGATTTTGGAGGCAATGAAAATGCAAAATGAAATTCAAGCCCCCGTCAGCGGTATTGTTAGCGAGATTCATTGTGAGGAAGGTCAGTCTATTGAAGCAAATGTTCCTCTTGTTGTTATTGAAACTCAGGATACAGAAAATTAAGACATATTTACTACAATAGTTAATGCATAATGAAATTATAGGATGCGACATGGGAGATAGTGCCGTGTGTGATTTTCCCGGATGTGGGAGTGCTGGTGAGATTATATCCAGGTTATCACCAGAAGGTTATTTAGTAGCAACAGGAAAGAAAGCTTATTCATTTCGCGAGGCATATCGAAGATTCCACTACTGTTCAAAATGCCATCAAGATTTGATGGGCGGGGTTTGGTCTAGGGTGAGAAAGCCAGGAGACAAA
>DAZU01000085.1 GCA_002507425.1 Euryarchaeota archaeon UBA53 | reverse complement strand
GCAATTATGAATAATAACATAATTCCAAGAGAAGTTTTTGGCTTTTCTGAACTAAATGTTGTCAACCCATCAAACAATTTTTTCATAGGTATACCAATTAGTTCTGTTTGGCCAAGGTTATATTGTCTTGTTTGAAATCTAACACCTAGAAATCTGATTTACGCTGGTCTTTGGTGCCGGGAGCGGGGCTTGAACCCGCGACCTTCGGATGTCTCAGACACGTGAAGGGGCCTTGGTACGTCACAATTAGTTCGTTTGAACTGCCCTATGAGTCCGACGCGCTACCAACTACGCCACCCCGGCAAGCATTTCTCCCACTGTGCTCACCTCTTTGAAGGATGCGGATGAAAAAAATAATATCGTAAAAACTAAACAACTCAATCAAACAAAAATATCAGTAAAATGACCACAGCCTTCATGCACTTGTTGTTCCCCGGATAATTGATGGTAGACATCAACACTGCTATGGCCGCCGCCGCAGGTGATAGGCGGAACCGTAGTAAAGATGACAAAGAGCGAAAAAAGAATCGCTCGGGTGCCGACATGGGAATTGAATCATTTGACCCTGTTAAACATGTAAAAAAAGAAAAGGCTGATACAGTTTCGATGTGGCTTGTAATCTCATTTGCTGTTACAGTATCTCTTGTAATGCGATATCTTGCTATGCCTAATGCACAAAATAACAAGGACATGCTTTGGTTTGTTCCAATGTTATGCATATTTTTACTTCCATCTATTCATCGAGCTATTTTGTCTGAGAAATTCGTTGAACATTACACCAAAGGGACTTGGTTCAAGGCCTCGTTTTTGCACATATTTACATGGCTTGCAATCACCTTTTTATTGACAAATGCTCCTTTTGCGGACATAGTCGCTCCACAAGTTGATGACGGCTGGGGGATGATCTCTGAGGATAATTCAACATACGACTTTACCAAATCAAGTAAAGGAGCCGTAACTCTTACAGAAGGTTATGAAGGGACTTATTTCGTAGTTCTTGCTTTTAGTGATAATTATGATGCAAAAGACTCAGAATACAAGATTACATTCGACGGAGAAGAGATAAACAACTCATTTTCGAGTGTTGAAGACATAGATCCCGAAGCTTTGGATAGTGTTAGAGAGCACAAGGATATTGATTATCCAGTTGCAATAAAAATTAGGGAGGATTTGCCTGTGGGTGATTATGAAATTATCATAAAAGTTACAGAAGACGGAGACCCGTGGGAGAACACTAGGACAGTTAAAATGAAATTAGTTGTGGAGGAAATGGTTGTTGAATCAACTGAGTAACCTAGATAATCTAGCTGTGAGCGCGTCAAGTTGTATCGATTCCCCTCCTCCCTCAACTAGTCTAAAATCAATCTCTGCCATTAACTCAGTTAATTCTAATTTCTGTAATTCAGAAAGAAAATCTGCACCATATAACTCCCTATGTAACTGGTTCACGAAGTCGGTCCCTGCCAAACCATATCTGTCCAATATCTCTCTCAACCGCCTACGAGCAGAGTGAAATCCGTCCTGCCTACATGCCATGAGATATTGGTGTAGAGTTTCAGGAGGAGCTGTTGCGCTCGTTTCATAAATCAACTTGCGAGAGACATTTGAGTCTAAAGCAGCAGCAACTTGAAGTGCAGTTATAGCTTTCCGCAAATCTCCCTGCGATATTCGAACAAGGGCTTCTGCTGCTTCATCTTCTAACTCGATTTTTTCAATTGATGCAACAGATTTTATTTGATCTAAAACCTCTGCATCAGGTAGAGGACGAAATCTGAAAACGGCACATCTGCTCTGAATTGGCTCAATGATTTTGCTAGAATAGTTGCAGGAGAGAATGAATCTACAAGTTTGTGCATATTGTTCCATTATCCTTCTGAGTGCTCCTTGCGCATCGTGAGTCAATGCATCCGCCTCATCAAGAAATATAATTTTAAATTTAGCGCTTCCATATGGCGCAGTTCTCGCAAACTGTTTGACCTTTGTTCGTATACTCTCTAATTTTCTCTCATCACTGGCATTCATTTCTAAAAGGTTATTTCGAAACTCGTCTCCATAAATATCCCTTGTCAATGCCATTGCAGCGGTTGTTTTTCCCGTCCCGGGAGGGCCTGCAAAAAGGAGATGAGGGAAATCGGAAACATCTGCGTAAGAAATCAATCTCTGGACTACTGAGGACTGTCCTCGAATGTCTTTTACGGTCTTAGGGCGATGCCTCTCAACCCATAATTCGCTCATATGAGTTGGTGTCACAATAGGACCAACTTGAACCTTCGCTTTGGATAAAATATCAGTATATTGACTCGGCCACCCTACGGGTGGCCAGCCGAAAGGAAACTATACTGGCTCCTACAGTGGGTGAACGAGTCGCATGTCAATTAACACCCGTAACAGTCGCAAAATTGCTAGTGCCTTGCTGATGGTAATTATGTTTTTATTCGCAGATTTATCTGTGCCACAAGCTGTCCCCAATTGGGAAGAGACAGTGCTTGAAGAGGAGTTTAGAATCCATAAAACAACTACTGCAATGACGTTACTTAATGACACTGCCATAGATTCTTATTCACCAAACACAAACCTAGGAAGCAACGAAACTTCTGATATCGGGCAGACTATGGCAGGCGAGTCTCGTATCTTGTTATCTTTCAATAACACAGTGCCTTCAGGGGATATGGTAACCAGCGCCACACTAAACCTGACATGTGAGATTGACCCGCTTGAAATTGATAATATCAACATCTACACCGCACGGCTGAAGAAATCATGGAATGAAGGCGGTGCTACCTGGACTGGCCCTGACAATGGCATGTTTTGGGATATGGATGGTGCGGATGATGTGAATGACAGAGGTTCTTGGGAGCCTCCATTTTATGGCTATGACAGTAACACCTTCCAGCTTAACATTACAGCAATAGCTCAAGAAGCCGTGATTAATAATCGAAGTAATTTCAATATCATAGTTGCAGCAACAGGAACTCCTTACTCTTGTCACATGTCGGAGTCTTTGTCTGTAAATGACAGACCAACACTCGCAATCACGCATCAATCTGGAAACCATACAAATGGTGGAAGTTTATCACCCAACTTTGTTGAAGACGGGGCTGCGTTGATGGATGAAACAGAATTTGTTCTCACCGCAGATACCAATCCAGATATAACTTGGGATTCATTTACTGGCAATAACGCTCAGGTTCAATTATCGCTAAGCTCTGATTTCAAAGATGAAAATGATGATGCCTGGTATTACAACTCTGATGACAACAGTTCTCTTTTCACCATTAATTCCACAGCAGGGTCAATTACAATCCCTTCTCAGCACTCTTTGGATAACGGAACGACCATTCATTACAGAATTCGTTCAATAGACTCAACCCATACAATAGGCCAATGGAGCCTAGGATATTTTCACTTACCCTATCACCAAGTTACATTATCTGACGGTTATGGGCAGATTTCAATTGATTTCAATGATTTAGGGTTGTCCGAAAATACATTTGAAGACACTTTTGTTGATTCAAATGGAAATGCTCGAAATACTAACATGGGCAATTCAGAGAACATTACCATCGGATCGTCTTCAAATTCCAATCAGTATGGATTGATGCGGATTAATCTTGATGACATAGGATTACACTCGAATTCCTCAATCATTTCTGCAAACTTAGTAATGACCCGAAGCGCTTACAGTGGTTCTGCTGACGTAAGTTTCCACATAATGAACGGTGAAGATTGGGAAGAATCCACTGTTACATGGAGAAAATATGACGGCATTAACGATTGGGCTGACGGAGGAAGAATTCCATCGATGTCAGTTGGAGAGTTCCCAGGAGATCAAACCTCATCCTCTATTGATGTAAATATTACAGCAGCAATACAATATTGGAACGATCAAAGTAACTCCGCAACCCAGCCCGCTACACTGTCGAGCAAATATCTAGACCTGATGATGGTTGCTTCAACCTTTGGCCAAGATGTAACGAGTTCACAATTTGTAAACGTGTGCAGCAACGAGGCTACTTCATGTGATAAACCCAAACTAGAGATAACATATGATTGGGGGTCAAATGGCCCACCAACTATACCTACTCATACCAGCCCTGTGGATGGACATCCATCTTGGAATTTGTCCGGACATAATCTATCTGCAAATACGATGCCAACCCTCTCATGGGACGGTTCTATTGCTTGGTCTGGGAACATGTTGCTGCAATTATCGACTGACTCTGAATTTAGGAATGTAGTTCATTCCTTCAATACTGCATCAGCGACCGAATTTTCCGAAACTGACGGAAATTGGTCAATTTCCGCATCCGATGCTCTTGATGAGGGAGTCATGTATCATTGGCGATTAGCGCAAGTAGACTCATCAAGTCATCACCATTCATGGTGGTCAACATCTTCATTTTTAGTTTCAAATTTAGAATCTGAATACCTTCAAAACGATGATCACAGACTGAGATTGTCTCATGGAAATGCAACAACTGCTGGTGACGCTCCTAACTGCATGGACACATACATCGATAGTGGCACACCTAACAGCAACTACAACGAAGAGGAAGATATGCAAGTATCATACAATACATTCCCATCTGAAACCTCTATATTGATGGGCTGTGACATCGAAAGTCATCTCTTACCTGATGGCTATGCAGTAAAAACAGCAACACTGAAAATGAGACTTGCTGACTATCCTTCCGGTACGCCAACTGTTGGTGTTTGGGAGAGCAGGCAGAATAATTGGACTGAAGAAAAAGCAACTTGGTCGAGTTATGATGGTGTCAATTCTTGGGGAACATCTGGCGCCAAAGGTTGGGAAAGAGGCGGACTATTAGACTCAGAATCTCTTGGAAATTCGTACTCAGCTGGAGATTGGGTTGAGTTTGATGTTACTCTAGCAGTCCAAAACGCAATGAGAGAGGATAGAGCTGTAGATTTCATAATTGGGGTAGTTGGAGTTGGCAGTGGCGCAGATAGGAACGCGTTATTCTATCCCAATAATGTCAATTCTGCAAACAGACCTGAAGTTTCCTTCGTATACGTGCCGGGCTCAGACGCTATACCATCAGAACCAGTCTTAGTAGCACCTCTGAATGGTTCTTGGTCTGTTGAAACTGGAATTAACCCGTCGCCCGTTGATACACCCCAACTAACTTGGTCATATTCCGCAGCAAACACTGGTGTTGGAGGTTGGTCGGTTGAAATGGATACTACGAAACTGTTCAATTCTCCTGATTTGATTATGGCAACTAGTTGGACAAATTCTGGATTCAATGTTACAGGTATGACATTCAACGTGAGTGATTCACTAGATTTAGGCAATACCTGGTATTGGAGAGTCAGAGCAACCAGCACAACAAATCAGATAGGTAATTGGTCCAACACCTTCCACTTCCTATTACCAGATTTGACAACATGGAGTATTGATAATGATTCGGCAGCCGTTGAATTGCACCACAGAGAGGCTATGCCTGATTTGAACATACCCAACTTCATAGACACATGGGTTGCTGATAGTGGGCAAGCTGCTACAAATGATCAATCCACATCTGCGACATTTAGAGTGGGCACCAGCAGCACAGGCCAAAATGCTACAAGTTTGATGAAAATTCCGCTGACAGAACTTCCAAATCCTCAGAATGCACACATCTCAAAGGCTACACTGAACCTTTATGCTCAATTTGGGTCTGACACCAATAATGCAGTTTCCGTTCATAGATCGCTTGTTCAATGGAATACAAATGCGACTGGAACGACTTATGATGGAATAAACAACTGGTCTTCATTGGGTGCGATGAGTGCATCCGACAGAGGCGAAATTTCCGATATTAAGCCAGGGGCCTCGGCTGATTGGATGGACTTTGACATTACAGAAATTATACAACAAACGTTGGCAAATGGAGACTCGCATGCCCTATTGACCTTATCCGGTTCAATTGGAGAGGGGCAAACAATATTCACGTCAACAAGTGGAAACTCAAACGAAAGACCTTGGGTTAACTTAACCTGGTCGACTGGTGCAGCATCAAACCCTGAGGTTTCGGGCACTAATACAAATCCCGGACTTGATGAGATAATCTGGAATACCTCTACTCATGCGCTACTACCAGGATCTACTCCGATGTTCAAATGGAGCCATCCTAATAATTCCAATGTAGATGACTGGAGAATAATAATCTGGAACGATTATTCTGATGAACGTCAAGGATGGACGGTATTTGATAGTAGGGATTCCTTAGAGGGTTGGAACTTAACTAACCAAACTTGGACTAGTCCGACTAACCTCTCTTCTGGAGATTCATATAAGTGGTTCGTGCAGCCAATTACCGATGATATCATTGGTGCTAGAAGCAATGGAACTCTGTTCCATATTCCAAGCTTAACCGGTCAAATGATTAATTCAACAGACGCTAAAATTTCATTACAGGAAGGGCAAATTGTAGAGGGCCTAGATTATCCAACGATTTTCACAGATACATACCTCGATTCAGGATCTAGTAACTCAGCATATGAAGATGAGCCAAGGATTATCATGGGTAGGTCAAACCTTTCCTCATCCTTGAATTATGAAACTGTTTCTTTGATTAAAGTTGACTGGTCATCGATACCCATTCCAGGAATTCATGAATTCACACAAGCCAAACTCGAACTCTCAAAGATTAGCGGAGGGGAACTCAATCAAGAGACAGTTCGAATAGCTGTTTGTGAAGTTGTTAAACAATGGAATCAAAGCGCAACATACAACAGTCCGTATGGCAATTCAACTAATTGGTCTCCCCGTGATGGAGTCTGTGATGTCCCATTCGAAATAGTGTATGCAAGCTATCAGGATAGCACAATTGAATTTGATATTACATATGCTGTGCAGCGTGCACACGCATATGGTGCTGACAAGATGGATCTAGGATTTGCCATAATAGATGATACAACAGATGAATGGCATTTTGCAAGTAGCAATTACGAGGATGATGAATCAAAAAGACCAGAAATAGAATTGTCTTGGAGGACTGGCGTTCAATGGTTGCCATCGGCTGCAAATAACCTAGCACCATTGGATGGAAGCACAATTTGGAATGAGAGTGCATCTAGACCTAGAGGGGCTGAAATAAATACTCTCAATTGGTCCTCACTGGATACAAATCAAACAAAGTGGGTAATGCAAATTTCCAATTCAGAAACCTTTACCAGCGAGAATGAAACAATCATTCTAGACTTCTCGAATAACACAACATTCGAGGATTATGGCACTTGGAATCCTGCTAATTTATCTTATACATTGGATAACCTAACAAGCGGAGATTACTGGGTGTATTGGAGAGTCAGAGCAGAGCAAGATCATCGTTTAGGTGAATGGTCTGTTGTTCACTCTTACAGAGTTCCTGGAATTATTGGAAGTGATGATGGAAACGGGAATCAGTCTGTTACTCTATACGAAGGCTCAGTATTTGATGAAACAGGAAGTTTACCAGGAGTACCCGATGCTACTATCGACTCAAACAGAGCAAACACAAAACTCGGAAACAATGGAAGACTGGACTTGGGTATATCTGCAAGTGGTTCTGGAGAGTCAAAGATTATTCTAACGTTTGACTTAGATGAGCTACCATTCCCATCAACTATGACCCCTACTAGTGCTTTGCTTTCGTTGTATAGATACAACGTTTCAGGAACATCTTCCTTGACAGTGAGCGCCCATGCCTGCGACACATTTGATGAAAATAATGTCACTTGGAATTCAAGCCCAGTGTGCTCTTCAAACGAAGTTACAAGGTCTACTATGCTTGTTTTACCAGAAAATGGTTTCTTAATATGGGATATTACCTCACTTGCCCAATCAAATGTGGCAGATGGAAACAATACTCTCACTGTTATGCTGAAGTCTGTTGGAAATCCAACATCTGGTCATTCTTTCTATGATAACACAGCCTCAGAATCTTTGAGACCTCGTTTGATTTTGGATTATGTTGACAACGTCGATGGAGTGATACCACCTGCTCAGCCTGTTCTAACATATCCATCGGATGGAGCGATTCTTTACAATACATCAAGCTGGGAACTAGAATCTCTCGATAAACCACAATTAAATTGGAACAATGTAACAAATGCCACTGGGTACGTGGTCACTATTGCCACTACTGATGGGCAACTCAAGTATAAGTCTTGGATTGACTCAGAGATCAGTGGAACAACATTCACATTTTCCCAAGATCTTGTTGCAGGGGAAGTGTATAGTTGGTGGGTTCAAGCAATAAACGAATCAATTCCGGGTCCTTCCTCGAGTAGGCGGGCATTTGCGATTGGATCTCCTGTAAACAATACATACAACAGTGACCATACATGGACCTACACATTCCAAACTGGTAACGAAGTAGAGACGCTTGGACATACAAACATAAGAGACTCATACATTGGTAGTGGGTTGCCTGATACAAACCATGGAGGTGACTCTTTGAATGTGGGATTAAACTGTGAGGGACCAAATACAGAATGTCGAACAATAATTTCTCTCGATAATGATCAAATTCCACTGCCGATGAGTGCAAGAGTGCATTCCGCTTCTTTGAACCTTCAAGTTGAGATGCCCCCTCCTGTTCCAATGACCTTGAGTGTGCATCGACTAATCACAGGCGCATGGTCTCAATCCGCCTCAACTTGGAATAGTTCTGAATCAGGAATACCATGGAGCGCTGCTGGTTTGACTGCTGGAATCGAATATGACGCTATCCCTATATCGAGTATTACAGTACAACCTGGTGATACAGAAGTATGGCTAGATATTGGTCACCGCGGAATGACAATAGATGGAGACCATGGTTGGATAATTATACCAGCTCCGGCAAGCGGCGTAAACGCTGCACATGTTGAATTCTACTCAAGTGAGGATTCAATACAATATAGGCCAATGATACTCATAAACTACACAGATGTCAACTCTGTTTCTGTTTCTCCGGTCTCATCTAACACCGATGCGGATACTCAAATACAATTTTCACACATACTTACAAATGCTGTAGGTGGAAGTATTTCAGAAAATGTTACTTGGAGTTCCTCAGACGGAACAATTGATAGTAGCGGCCTTTTCACACCCGAATTCGTAGGAACTCACAATATTACAGCCTGCTTTGGAGTTATCTGTGATATACAAACAGTTACTGTAACACCCGGCCTGCCAACAACTCTTGTAGTAGAGGATGTTCAAGAAACAATAACTGCAGATGAATCATTCACAATTTACGCAAGTGTGGAGGACCAACACGGGAATACTGTTCCTGGGATGACAATAACTTACACACCAAGTAATGGAAGTATGATTGGAACGACTTTTTATCCGCATAGAAGCGGTTCTCAGTCAGTGTCGGTTGAGTGGATGGGGCAAGTAGTAACAGTCAATGTTGAAGTTGTCGGAGGCTTACCAGTTAGTTATCGCACAACAGGCTGTGAGGATATCGTCAAAGCCGGAAATACATGCGAACTTGTTTGGACGTTACACGACCAATATGGCAACGAGTTAGACGTATCCGTAGGAGGTGGGATAACTTGGTCTGCGGGTGGTGGAATCTTTACTGAGGCAAACGGAACCTATTTCGCAGTTACAGTTGGAAATCACAACATAACAATGCAATCAACAAGTGGTATAACTCATACAATACAAATCCAGGTATCTCACGGTGCAATCGCTAGCCTAGAGATTGCAGCCTCAGCAACATCGGTTACTGCTGATGATATAGTTTGGCTGAATACTACTCGAATTGATATAATGGGCAATCGACTAGGCGTATTGATACCGTTAGAAAATTGGACAATAAGTGACGGAATGATTACTGAGGGACAACCTGCTGAATGGCACGCACAATATAGAGGCATCAAGACATTAACAGCCATATATGCTGGAACAGAAAGCAGTGCCACTATACAGGTAACAGAGGGCGCTATAACCGGGTTGGTTCTTATGATAGATTCTGAAGATTCTACTGGTTCGTTACAGGAAATAACCGCAGATGATGAAATAGAAATCAAAGTAAAAGCAGTGGATTCTGATGGAAATCCATGGACTGAAAACGTCGCATGGAGTGTTGAGCATATTCTCTATAACGATCAAAGTGTATTACAAGAGATGACTTATGGTTCAACAACAATGTTTGTTCCTGTTTATGCATCGGATTCTCTTTACACACTACGGGCAAGTTATTCGGATGAAAATTTAAGCAGCCCGATAGAAGTAACATTATCAATATCTGTTGACCATGGCGAACTTGTAAGCGTGTCACTTATTCAACCTGCAAATCTAATTCAGAACATTGATGCTGATGATGATATAACTTTCATACCCCTGTTGAATGATAGCGATGGAAACATAATTGATTCTTCGATTGTAACCTACACACTAGTCGACTTAGATATTGGGGGGGATGCCAACATTACCTCAATGGTTAACGACAATCTTGGAGTTTGGGAGGCAACCAAGGTGGGTAATTACACAATTACTGCATGGGCGATTTCTGAAAGCGGATACAACATAAGCGAAACTGTCCAGATAACGGTAACACACGGAATCTCTGTTTCATTAGACATCGAAGTTCCTGCAAATACTGCGAAGGCGGGAGATACATATGCGATTGGTATAACTGGAACTGATGCAGATGGCAACACGTTTGCAGAGAGCGTCATATGGACTGAAAACAATAAACCAGTGCCTGTTTCTACTATTCGACCAATTGGTGATTCCGATGGACAATATTCTTGGAATGCTACTACTGCTGGAGATTATACTTTCAATTTCAGAGCTCCCAGCGGTGTTCAAAACCAGTGGGATATCAAGGTTATACCCGACCAAAGGGTCGATAGAATTGAATTAACAATCCTCAAAGACTCGGTTCTTCAACTTGAATCGTTTGACATAGAGGTTAGAACATTTGATGCTTGGGATAACCAAATCCCTGTTCCACCTAACGTGCAGATAGAACTAACTGGGCGCATGACTGCGGACTCAGGGGATAACGGAAATTGGACAATTACAACCCTCGACGATGAGAAACAAACCGTGACTGTCAAAGTTGGCGATGTATCAGTTTCTGGAACCATTGTTGTTGAAGGCACCTTCATGGGATTCTTCGAAGCAGGGGGAGTATTGTATTACGCTGGAGGTGTTCTGGCAATACTAATCGTTCTTGTCCTCCTCGTGGTTATTGTAATGGTATTACGCTCTGGAGACTCTGAATATGACGATGATGATGATTATGATGACGACGATGATGATGTGCCATCAACTAGAAGTGCAAGTGGACCGGGGCCAAGCGGCCCACCATTGCAAAACGAGGCACCCGGTCAACCTGATTGGGCTGTTGAATATCGTATTGATGACCAAGATGGAACTGCTTGGGCTGAAGCTGAAGATGGTACTTGGTATTATTGGGATAATGATAGGTCTGAATGGGAACCTTGGGAGTGAGCGATAACAAATAATTGGGTTAATTTGAATCATCATTAGGGGAGGAACTGTTTGAAAAATCGAATATGTATATTCCTCGTTTCGATAATGTTGGCTCAATTAGCAACCAACGTCTTCGCTTCAACACCTGATATTATAGAAATTGAATCGCACGAAACCTCGGTAAGCGCTGACCAAACAATAAAGTTCAACGCCGTTGTTAAAGATTCATCGGGAAATCCAATCAATGAAGATATAATTTGGAGTTCTAGTGAGGGGAGTATCGACCAATACGGATTATTTATCCCAGGGAAATCCGGTCAAACCACAATAACTGCTAGTGCTGGTAACATCAACTCATCAACAAGCATCGAGGTTGTCCCCGGAATACCCAGTGATATTGTCACTTTCATTAATTCGACCGAAATAACAGTAGATCAGTATGTTGAACTCAATGCAAAACTAGTTGACAGAGCGGGAAATTTTGTAGATGGGGATTTGACATGGAGATGTCAAAATGGATTAATTGATTATGAGAATAATACATGGAAACCAGATAGAATTGGTAATGCAGTAATGCGTGTAATTTATTTTGAATTGGAATCAAGAATTAGTTTCAACATATCAGCGGGTAACCCGGCATCAATTCAGATACCCTATGGTCTAACGGTCCAAAGTGGAGACACATTACACGTAATGCCAACCGCTTACGATACTTATGGAAATTTAGTAGACATAACCAGGGCAGGAGAGTTGACATGGTCAGTTGAGAACGGTACCATATCGCAAACCGGAGTTTTCTTTGGCTCAGCACTAGGGTTTTGGAACGTCTCTGTAACGAGCACTTCTGGAGTGATAGGTTCGGGTTTTATACATGTTTTACCTGCCCAAGCAACCGGATTAAGCATTGATATAAACACAAATGAAACTAGAACAGGTTCTCCAATTATTTTGTCGGCAATAAAATCTGATATTCTAGGTAACTCGGGAATTGTGAATCTACCCTTACTGAACTGGAGTGTGCCAACAGGTTCGCTCACGATGCAGAATGAAAGCATAATTTGGACTCCTACAAAGGTAGGCAGTTGGACTATATCTGTTAGTGATGAAGGCTTTTCAGCTACTTTACAAGTCGATGTTGCGTTCGGAATAATATCAGAGATAGATATTCTATTTTCTGAAGATATTATCAAATCGGGAGATTCAGTTATTGCTTCAATAACAGCATATGATACTGCCGGTAATCAACGATATGTCGATGGTGTATGGACTGTTGATGATGACCTTATCACAGAGAATAAAGACGACTGGATATTGATACGTCCCGGTGAAGTAGGAGATTATTCAATTTCAGCAAACTGGTTTGACAACGAAACTCAGGTTACGCATTCTGTTGAGAGAATTCTAAATGTAGTTCCGGGAGAACTTGCAAAGATCATACTACCAGATAGTGGAACCAAGATTCAGTCTGATGGCGTGTTAGATTTACAACCTATTTTCGAAGATGAGTATGGAAACCTTCTGGATGATATTTTGGTAACATGGATAGTTGATGGGGTCGACATGACAATGGAAATCCGACTTGCTGGTAATAAATGGGCTCCAAACGCGATTGGAATGCATGAAATTCGTGCAACTGCAAGAGGAGTATTTGCAATTACAGATATTGAGGTCATACCTGGTAATGCAAGATACCTCAACATTCATCCTGATGATGGAATAACTGTAAAAAGTGGTGAGCGATTTGAGATCACATTAACCTCACTAGATGTTCACGGTAATGAAGCGTTAGCGATTGATGTTGATTTTGATTTCGAGGACCCACAAGGCATAATTTCCCCATCATCACAAGGCGATGGATTTTGGATTATTGAGGGCGGTAAAACAGGTGATTGGAATTTGAGAATGAAAACTGGATTTGCTATTCTTGATGTCACAGTATCTGTTGAAGACGGAGATCCTGTAAGATTACTTGCAGAAATTCCCGATAACAATCCTAGCGAAGGAAAGGCAATGATAATTCGAGTCTACTCGATTGATAGTGCAGGAAATATTGTGCCTGTAATTCCAGATGAAGTTGAAATTCGCTGTACAGCGGGAAACGCTAGGCACATTTCTGACGATACATTCGAGATTACCTTAGATGAATCAGGCCAGTCCGAGTCTTGCACTATAAAGTGGAATAATCTTGTTGCTCAGAGTTTTTTTGATGTCGACCCCGTTTTGTTCGGAGGTGGGTTAGGAAATTCAAATACAGCATTAACACTAGTTTCAATAATTATTTTCCTTTTTATCGCTATAATGGTCGTCTTAATTCGAAGAATAAAATCTCAACAAAGTGAAGATTATTATTGGGATGAAGAAGATCAAGAAGAGGATGATGAAAACGAGGAATCTAAAGGAATCGAATCCGATTTAGGCAAAGAACCTCAAGATGATAAACCCAATTCAGAGGCAGAAAATGAAGATTCAACAATGGGAAATAATCTCAATGAGGTAGAATCAACTGAGAATTTGCGAGCAAAACTTGCTGCAAGAGCTAAGAAAACTGGAGTTATGCAAGCTGCCCCTGGAACAGAGCAAGGAAAAACTGGATGGTACATTGATTCAAGTGGGGAACTAACATCATGGTTAGTCAGTGATGATGGAACATGGACGCGTATCTCATAACCACGCAGACTTTTACAGGACTAAGATTTCGTTAAATCATAATTCTTTTTGCCATATATGAAGTAAGTTGAAACTCCCAAAACACAAGCCGCAAGAGCACCGTAGAGAGCTTTTTCACCCATTATCACAATGAGCAGGCCCCCGGCTATTATTCCAAAAATTTGCACATAAGGGTACAGTGGAGATTTAAACTTTGGATTATACCATGAGTTTTCACTGCTAGATTTACGAAGAACCATCACACAAACATTCAGAGCAACAATTACCATTATTTGAAAGCCTGATGCGAGTTTTGCTACGTCTTTGACTGGCAAGGTAACGATGCATATACCCATGGCGACTGCGGTTGAAATAATTGCCCAGTGAGGGGTTTTAAATTTCTTATTAGTATCTCCAAGTGTTCCAGGTAACAAGCTATTTTTAGCCATGGCAAACAAAAATCTTGAAGCTGCCAGTAGTCCAGATAAAGCCCCAGATATCATAGTTAAGACGGCTAATGAAGCTAGTGCAATGCTAACTTTCGATGAAGCAACAGCATCAACAAAGGCAAAAATTGGGTCCTCCTTTGGTTCTCCGTTATCTAGTAAAACTCCGGTATCAATAGATCCCATCATTATGAATGTGACAACCACGTATAGAAGCGTGATTAGAATCAAAGAAATAATCATACCATATGGTAAATTCTTCTCTGGCTCCTTTACTTCCCCACCTAATGCGCCCGCCTTGTAAATACCTGCATATGCGACAAAGACTAACGCAGACGCCTCAACAACAGAAAAAGGGTCATTTTTTGTTTGGTCGACTGCGCCGTCAATTGGACGAGAAAAATCAAAGCTACCGTCAAACAGTTGTAACAAGCATATTATCAGAATCAAGCAGGTTGTAAAAGCCAGAATTGGGGTTTGAAAAGCCTTTACTTTCTTTATTCCCAGGATATTCAGTATCGTAATCAACAACAAGGCTGACATGACAACAAAGGTCCCATTCATGTCAATCTCAAAATAATTTGTTACCGCATACATATAGGCTTTGAATCCAATCAAAGCAAATGCTGACTTCAACAAAAATGAGGCCCAAAGCCCTAGCCCGGAGATCGTTCCAACAAGAGGGCCAAAAGACCGCTCAAGGTATACATACGCCCCACCGTTGTCAGGCATTGCTGAGGCTAATTCAGATTTTGATAGAGTTCCAGGTAGGAAAACAATACCGGCAATAAGAAACGCTAACCAAATTCCTGAGCCCATCACTGCAGCTGCAAAAGAAGGCAATACGAACAGTCCAGAGCCAATACTTGCAGCGATTGTGACAATTATCACTCCAATCAAAGAGAGGGACCTTTCAATGGAACTTTTTACATCAGAAACTACCCCTGATATATCCCCTTGGAGTAGTTTACCAGTAGTTTCTTTGATTCCCATTCAACTCCTCCTTAACAAAAATAACCTGGATTGCCGTTTTAAGGCATGTTTCATTCCGTTATTGCGCTCCAATAGCAAAAGGAACTTATTGGTTACTGCAATTCTTGGATAGTTATCCCCGAAATACGGAAACTACGCTTTGGCGATAACCTTCATCTCGACTGCTATTGGGGTAGGTAGAGCTCTAATTGCAAGAGTAGTCCTGGTAGGACCAACTTTCCCAAGAGTTTCAGCCCAGACTTCGTTATACCCTGAAAAATCTCTATCCATATCTACCAAAAATGATGTAACATCAATAACATTTTCAAGCGACGATCCAGCCTCTTCAAGGATTCTTGAGATATTATCAACCACAGCTCTAGTCTGAGCCCTTATATCATAATCAAGAGGGTTGCCATTTACATCTTTAATCGGACCACCCGGAATAGAATTGTCTACTGGTTGTCTTGGCCCTACCCCTGAGAGATAAATTAGGTCCCCTTCTCTTCTTGCATGTGGATAGGCTCCAACAGGTTTTGGTGCTTTTTGAGAGTTTACTGTATTTTTACCTTCAACAGGATCGTGAAGTTCCGGGCCCGTATTTTCTGGATTTGGAATATTGGCTTTAGAACCTGACTCGAGAACATTTCTATCGCCTCCGTAATACTCTACATCATCCTCATCGTATTCCTTATCTCCTGTTCCATTGGATTCCGGATCTAAGACAACAACAGCAGCTCCTGCTCCATGAATTGGCTCGTAAGCCAAAATTGACCCTGTCAAATCATTTCGGTTATCGTTCATCGCTGACAGCCACCACATCGGTTTGAAAGCAACAACTTTTTTTACTCTAATTTGATCATGAATTGTGCGGCTTAATTGACTTACATCTTCAAGCCTACCCTCGGATAAGAATTCCAATATCTTGCGATTCCATTCATCATCTTTCAATGAGTGAATTCTATCTTCTTCTGGCTTAATATCCTCGGTAAACATCCGGTTTGACAAGGACATCACCGAAACTGCGACTGCCTTCCTTCCTTGTGACTTAATGACATCCATACAAGATTTTGCAAGGATTGTAGTTTCTGCCCGATTCGAATAAACGTTCGTTGAACAGATAACTGCCGGAATCCGGTTATCCGGGTTTAGTAACTTCAAAGCAACAACTGAACCAACATCGATTGGGAATCCATCATACGCAACAGTCCTGGATTCTAGCCCACGTGAGATGTTCGCATCATTCCAGGCATTGGCGAATTCTGAATCTATCCTTAATGAATAGTGTATGCTTCCTAAATCGTGAAAGTCCGCATCAACCATAACCCATTCAGGATTTGGATCAGCCTGAATCTGATGACCGATTACGCTTGGCCAAAGTGTTGAATAAATAATGATTAAATCTGCCTCGCTTTCTTCTATCTGTTTCCTGGCATTATCAAATGCATCTCTTACCCTTTGCCAGCCCTCGTTTTTCTCCGGACACAATACTGGATGAGGGTGTGCAGGAATAACCAGTGACTTTACTACCTCGCCACTCATCCCTATGCACTCCAATTTCTAACTGGCCACTCAACAATCGCGTTGCCTGTTCCTATTATTGTACCATACCCATGCAAAATAGCTGGTTCTTTCGGTACACCCAGTGCAGACAAAAGCCAGGTAAAGGCTCCACCGTCTGTCTCAGCAATAGCTTGCTCACAAAATTCGGGCATCTCATCGATTATCTGTTGTGATTTGCCTTCTTTCATCAACTCTATCATTCGCATATCCCACAGATGCATAGCATGACTGGTTATATGCTCCTTACTCATATCCTCTGGCGGATTTGTCTCTGTGACAAAATGGCGGTGAGATAGAGAATTGCTTGCGATTAATAGACATCTTTTGCCACTATCCTCAATTGCTTTGGCAGTAGACCTACCAAGTTCAAGCATCATCTCTTGCATAACTTCAACAGAGTAGTAGGACAAACTGCGATTTGAGGATATTGATACTATTGGTTTATCCCATTCAGGCCTAACCATGTGGCAGGAGACTAGAGTCCCATAATCTACTCTAAAGTCTGGATTATTCATCATCTTTACAGCCATACCGTTTTCTTCTGCTTTATCGTGAATAGCTTTTGCTAATTCCACATCAATTTCCAAATCATAATTGAACCTGAAAAGATTTGGAAAGACGGGGTCAACACTTTTTGAGGAACACTTCTCAATACCTATGAAGTGTGTCCCGATATAGGTTTGCCAGTGCGGTGATAGTATCACAATAACATCATAATCTACACCTTCTAATGATTTGCGCAGTCTCTCATAACCCCAGCGGAGTTGTTCCCATCCACCTTCGGATGCAGGTTCGTTTTGCTCTGGATTTTCTGCATACACAAGGTGCGGAGGGTGAGGTGCTAAGCAGCCTGCAACAATTTCTCCTTTCGCCATGTAATCTCCAATACGTTCCGCATCTTCTATTCATCGGTTCCTCTTGGCTTGTTACATGGGAGATGTCAAAGACCTGAAATTTCGGCATGTAGCATGGCCTTCTGTGTTCTCATTTATTCTGATTTTTTCAACTGTCCTATTGGTTGATGAAAATAAAGCTCCAGGTCCTATGTCCATAGCGTTGCTCGCCTCGTTATTGACAGCACCTCTGCTTTGTATAATTACAAAATCGGGGGACAAAAGAGAACATGCTATTGGAGTTGGTGTGATATCGGTGCCCATGGCCATTTTTTGGGCACTCGGTCCTAATTATTTCAACATGGCAGCACCATTCTTTGTATGGATATGGCAATGCGCAACATGGCCTAAAAAATCACATCCACCTTTTAGATATGGTATTTGGCATGGGTTCGGAATTGCTGCCTGTCTACTACCGTATGCTGTGATAGTTAACAAATTAATATGATTCTTCAGAATTGGGGAAATCTCCACTTCTGACATCACTACAATACTGTTCAACAGCACCCGTTATTTGGTTTTCAAGATTCATATATCGACGAAGGAATCTTGGGCTGAAGTCGGTAGTAATCCCGAGCATGTCATGCAATACCAAGACTTGCCCATCACAGTCTGATCCTGCTCCTATGCCAATCGTTGGAATCGATATAGCCTCACTGACTTGTTTCGCCAACTCTGCTGGGATTTTTTCAAATACAATTGCAAAACATCCTGCCTCTTCAAGTATTTTTGCGTCGGCTATCAGTTTGGTAGCTTCCGCATCCTGCTTAGCCCTGACTGTGTAAGTACCAAATTTGTATATCGACTGTGGAGTAAGACCCAAATGCCCCATAACTGGTATTCCAGCGGAAAGGATTCTGCTAACACTTTCAACAATTTCTGAGCCTCCCTCAAGTTTCACAGCATGCCCATTTGACTCTTTCATGATTCTAATAGCACTTTCAAGAGCTATTGCAGAATTACCCTGATAGGAACCAAATGGCATATCAACAACAATTAAAGCCCTGTCGACTGCTCTTTCAACACATTGTGCATGATATATCATATGCTCAAGGCTCATAGGAACAGTAGTATCTCTTCCTGCCATCACATTTGATGCTGAATCCCCTACTAGGATTACATCTACACCCCCTCTGTCAACTAACTTTGCAAGGCTGTAATCATAGGCTGTTAGCATTGTAATTTTTTCACCAGCCCTCTTCATCTCCTGTAAAGTGTGTGTTGTCACTTTTCTTGCATTAGCGTGGATTGACATTAGCGTGCCTCGGCTATGCGAGAAGTTATACTTTTTTCAATCTTCCATGACGCATACATTCACTGCTTCGCTGAAAAAACTAATCGACCACATACCACCTTCTCGGCCAACTCCGCTATCTTTGACCCCACCAAATGGAACCCTGAGATCTCTGTGCAGCCAAGTGTTTACCCATACCATTCCAGACTCTATTTTTTCTGCGACTGACTTCCCACGACTTTTCGACCAAACACTACCTGCTAAACCATAATTTGTACTGTTAGCGATAGAAATTGCTTCAGTGTCTGAGTCAAATTTGTGTATGGTCACAACCGGCCCAAAAATTTCTTCAGTTGCGGTCCTAGACTCATGAGATAAACCAGTTATCACTGTCGGCTCAATCCATGCGCCTTTCCTATCAATTATATTTCCACCAGCAATGATTTCGCCTCCCTCAGATTTGGCAAGCTCTATGTAAGACAGAACCTTATCTCTGTGTGCGTTACTTATTACAGGCCCTATCTCAAAGTTCTCTAAGCC
>DAZU01000048.1 GCA_002507425.1 Euryarchaeota archaeon UBA53 | reverse complement strand
ACCAGCAGAGAGAATATGATGGAAGTTGCAAAGGTACATGGAGAATTCTTCAGAGATATCTTACCTGTGTCTACCGGTGTAGAGGTTAGTTCTCTTGTAGATGAACGGCTGCTGGTGGAAATTGAAGCAAGCGCAATAGTTAGTTCTGATTCTGATTAGTGATTTTACCGGTTTAGTTCAAAGGAAAGCAATCGTTGTTACACACTTACAATGTCGAAAGTTTTTCAGGGCTCCATTAGAGATGCTACCTTGTTAATTTGGGAAAAGAACCCAACTCACAAGGATTGACTTATTCAGATTCCTCGATTTGGATGGTTGCGTCTGAACCCAGGGATAAAGATTCTCGGTAGTTCTCCTCTATTACTGCTAACCGGTCCTCACTAATCTCATATGCAGCTGCAAGATTAGCCAACAGTTCCCTCTCGCGCTCAGTGACTACAAAGTCCTGAATTGTATTGGCATATGCTTCCAAATATTTCAGTTCCCCTGGAGAGTATTCTTCGGGAATTAACCTGCTAGAAAGTACATCGATTATGTTGATTATCGGGCGCCTGCCAACAATAATTGTTGCACCTATCATGACACCTCCTACCATCCCGTATCCAACTACGTTTTCCATCGCTTCGCTCACAAAGACAAACGAAATTGCACCAACCCCAGTAAATATCGTATTGGTAAATGTCTTGCGTAAATTCGAATCAATTCCAAAAACGGTGTCCTTCAGCGTGGCATGAACAAACATAAGGGCCTCAAACCCAATAGCGGCTGGAGTAATCACTAGAGTGAAACTCCAAAGGAAGAAGAGAGCTCGTTCATATGTGGTTGGATCAGCGCCATATTGGACTCTAATACTGTCTGCAAATTCAAAGAACACCCCTCCATTTAGAGCAGGTAATATTGTCAATACTGTGACGAAAAAGAGAAGTTGACCAATTACCTTACCCAAGAATCCTATGTAAAGAGAGCGAGAAGGTAATGTTCCATGAACGGTCGTTCCTTCCATCTCTCGCTGACTCTGCTTCATGGATGCCCGAAGGAATATTAAACCTAGGAGAGAGAATATTGGGCCTAGTAGGATTATACCCCAAGACCCGGCTGGCTCGTCCACAACCGGTTTGTCAAAATCTCTTGAGCATGTTCCAATATCTGCTGCATACTGGTTTACTTTTTCAGTTACGGAACCCCACCAGTTTTTGACTATTGGCTCACTACCCGCCTCATTGCATATAATCCACGAAGCATTTTCAAAACCAAAGCCTTCCTGAGTTCTGAGAAACAGCCACATCAACAAGCCAATAGACGGTAGAACATACCAAACGTGTTTTTTCAGTGTATCGTTGTGCAAGAAGTTTAATTGTTTCACCCTATAATATACCGGGAATGAGAGATAAAGTAGAATGCTTGTAATTTGAGCAACCATAAAGGGTTCCATCTTCAACGGGAAAAGTATGTCCCAAAGACCTTGCCAGTGTGATGAATAGGGGAATATTTCTAGAGCTAAGAATGAGGCTTTGATACCCTCACAAAACAGCAGGATGGCCATGAAACGATTCTCAACTGACTTAGTATTAGCTTTGAAAACAAGATACGAAAGCCCGATCATCCAAACTAGAACTACTAGAGAAAATATGGCCACAATATGGTAAAACCCATACAAACTTTCAGGAGAAAATGCGCTACGATAATATTCAATAGCCTTGCTCATGAAGTACCGTAAGAAATCAATGATATAATCAGTGTCCCGGTATAATAGCAATTATGCCAAGTTAGAATGAGATTGATTTTTTCCCGAGACTACGCGGAATAAGGGTCAATGCTGGTATCCCCACGGTTAGATGTAGTAAATTGAGCATGATTGCCGCCTCAAAAGTACCGGACCCGAATGAGTATGTTCCATAGATTACAAGAAACATGACACCGCTTACTCTCCACCACTTGTCAGGATCGTTGGTTAACGTCGCTAGAAATGTGTGGAGGACAACAGTGCCAGCGCAAAAAGCAACTGCGGCTACAAAACTTGCTGCCGTGAATAAAACGGGTGGGAACATAATTTCAGATTGTTTTTCCCAAGGTGCCCAAGGCGTATCCATACCCATGCCGAGAGTCAAAATGCCCGCTCCCGCTGTGGCAAGTATACCGATTAAAAGCAACGTTCTGACGGATGCTTTCATTGCCATTATATGATGATTAATCACAATTTTCCGCTAACAACTAAGTAAATAGCATAGTGTTTATGATATTTGAACAGGTTATGTTTGACCAGATTTGTTCGATATGGAAATAATTGGCAGAATAATTACACTTGCTTGCTAGTAAAGGCAGAGGATAAGTAGTGGGCCCATGAGGCGTTGGTATGTATCCCTACCACCGTCTTGTGAAAATGGTTTTCAGTAACATTTTACGAAAGCAAGAGGTCTTCGATATCGAGAAGGAATATCTATTTCACTTTCGGCCAGGTATTGGTGATATCGACTTATATCCGGAAGTGAACAATGGACGACATTTTGTTTTCTGCGATCTCGCAAGATATGACATTGCCCTTAGAATTGGTCTATTCAAGTATGTTCGAAAGAAGAAGTATGCCTTTGTAATTGGAGGGTCGACTATACGTTACAGGAAGCGCCTTGCCCCTTTTCGAAAAGCAACAATTCGATCAAAAATTGTCGGTATCGATGAAAAATTCTACTATTTCCAGCAAACTATTGAGCAGAGGGGGGAAGTTAAATCATCAGCACTAATACGCGCTGGAATTCGTTTCAAAGGAGGTGCTGCGCCTCCTAAAGAAACATTAAGGGAACTTGGTTACAAACTTGAACCCTTCATGGAACCTTGGGTAATTCAATGGGCAGAGTGGGACAATGAAACAAGACCTTGGCCAGAACCCATGTGAAACTCACGCACAAGTATCACTAAGTTCGGATAGGTCATAAAAAATCTATATGCAAATAGACAGATGTTTAAGCCTCATATCAGAGATTTCTTGTTATGCAAGTAGCTGTTGTCTGGTTCCGTAATTCATTGCGTGTCCACGACAACCCAATATTGTCATGGGCTTGTGAATCTGAGAATATCGATTCCATCCTTCCAATATACATTTTTGATGAAGATATTGATGAGAGGAGTACCTCTTCTATGGGAGAGCATCGATTACGATTCCAGTTTGATTGTGTTGAGAATCTGCATCAAAATCTGAAAAATAAATTAGATGTCGACTTACATATTTTCTCGGGAGATTGCTTAGACGTTTTGCAGTCAATAAAAGAACAATTGGAACCTTTCGAGGTTACCTTACTAGAGGAATATTCTACAAATCCTCGAGATAGAGAACAATCCGAATCAGTTGAAAGAAAATTAATCAACACGAGCCAAAATTGGTCTGCCAAATCCTTTCCCTCATGTCAAACAATCCTCGATATAGAAGCGGTCGTAAATTCCCCACGGTATAAACCCCCTAAATCGATGAAAGATATGGTCCGATTGTTCAAAACAGAATTCGGAGATTTTGATAATATTGTATTCGAAACAAAAGACCCAAATCCCATATCAAATAGACACAAGGAAAGCCTAACAGTGAATTCACAATACAAAATTTCATTGGACAAACTCCGGCCTATGTTAGGTGCACCAGGCTATTTCCGTGGTGGAGAAAG
>DAZU01000077.1:26563-42801 GCA_002507425.1 Euryarchaeota archaeon UBA53 | reverse complement strand
TATCGTCATCTTCGGATAACATGCTTTCGAGAGCAGTCATGTAATCATCAGCATGCTTCATTCTTATTGTGTAATCATGAGTGCTATTATTGATTGAATACTCTATTTCATTACCCTGCATAATCATGTAATAGGATTCTTCATTCGCCAAGACTCCGTTTTCATCGAGTTCTCGAGATTCCTCGTGTTGGAAGTATTTGTTAGCAGAGATGTAAGTACTTTCATAGAAGTAGTTACTGTTCTCAAATAATTCCATTTTGTATGAAAATATAGTATCCGGATTATCCTCCCATGAAAAATCCTCAATTGGACCATTTTCAATCATTACAGCCATCCTATCGAGCTCTGTTAACAGAACATCTGCGTATATGCAGGTGGACTCATCTGGAATTGTGACGTTTATATCATAAGTCAGAGATGTCTCATTATTACATCCTATCACATCAACTATTTCTTCCTGATTAACATCCTCTTGTTCGATATCTTCTTCCTCTGCCTCGTCAGTGCCTAAGCATCCTGCGAGTAGGAGTATTGTAGTCATGAGTAGGGCCAGAACTTTTTGCATATTTTCGGGCGCCCGAAACTAATATATTTACATTGGCAATTTAACAATAATCAATTTTGCACGATAACAAGGAGCTCGGCACCCTGAGTAACCTGATCTCCAACATTGTAATTTACAGATTCTACAATTCCATCAGTCACAGCAATAATCTTGTGTTCCATTTTCATGGCCTCCATTACCAATAGAACATCTCCCTTTTTGACGGCATCACCTGCTGAGAAATTCACATCTAGTATCTTCCCGGGCATAGGTGCAGTCAATCCACTATTATCGTGAGAATTGGACACTCCCTCTTCTACTACCTCGTATCTCAAGATATATCCCTGAACATGTAACCACCAGCAATCGCCAACCTTTGTTGCAACAACCTTGTGCCTTTTTCCGTTCATTTCTAGCCAGATATCTTGCTGGATATCAACTGATTTCTCATTGAATTTGAAAATTGAACTCTCTCTAGATGCCTCGATTTCTTTGATACCATCCGATGTTAGGAATTTCATTACGGATACCTCCCGTTAATCAACTCAAAGATAGATACATGCTCATCAACACTGCTTGCAGACATCTGCTTTTTGCCATAGTTTGTTGATTCGCAAGCAAAAGAAACCAATAAACCCGCATCAAGGATATCTTGAGACACACTATCAGACCACCCATCTGGCCATAATTTTTCTATCATGTCGGTTGTTGTCCAACCATCAACAACGTCAGGATGTTCACACAAATCTCTCAAGAACCGCAAATTTGTCACACAGCCAAGTATCACAAATTCATCTAGAGCTCTACACATTCTTTGCAGTGCTTCTGTTCTTGAGGGAGCCCACACGATTAATTTAGCTAGCATTGGGTCGTAATCGGGAGTTACATTATCTCCTTCCCTTACACCAGTGTCCAGTCGAACTCCCGGTCCAGTAGGCGGGATGAATCTTGATAGCGGGCCGATTGCGGGGAGGAAATTATTGGTAGGGTCTTCAGCATACAATCTAACTTCGATTGCATGTCCTCTCATAGAGAGAGCTCCACAACTCATTGGTTCCCCTGCTGCGATTCTTAATTGCTCACGGACCAAATCAACTCCTGTCACCATTTCTGTTACTGGATGCTCTACCTGAATTCTAGTATTCATTTCAAGGAAGTAAAATTCACCAGTTGGGGTTACCAAAAATTCGACAGTTCCTGCTCCAACATAGTCGACTGCTCTTGCTGCGTCGCAAGCGGCTACTCCCATGGCTTCCCTTAATTCTGAATCCACAGCTACGCTCGGAGATTCTTCAAACACCTTTTGATGTCTACGCTGAACGCTACATTCTCTTTCTCCCAGATGTATAGTTCGACCAAATTTATCGGCAAGAATCTGAATTTCTATGTGTCTACTACCAGTTAGTAGCCTCTCAATGTAGATTCTATCATCACCAAAGGCGTTCATCGCCTCTCTCATCGCAGCTTTTGCTTCATGTTCTAGATCTTCTTGCCTGTGAACTGCCCGCATGCCTTTCCCTCCTCCTCCCGAGGTAGCCTTCAGCAATAGCGGATAGCCCACCTGAGGTGCTAGTTTGAGGACATCATCAATACCACCATCGACTTCTTCACCAGGAATTACTGGAACTCCAGCATCCTTCATTGTAATTCTTGCAGTCATCTTGTCTCCCATTGTAGAAATTGCTTCAGGAGACGGCCCAATCCAAATCAATCCCGCATCTATTACTGCTTGTGCAAAATCTGCTCTTTCGGATAGAAAACCAAAACCAGGGTGTATTGAATCACAGCCATTATCGATTGCTATTCCAATTATTTGCTCTTGGTTTAGATAAGTCTCACTCAATCCTTCTCCATTCAATGGAATCGCAAGGTCTGCAATTTCAGTAAATAGAGTCCCCGTATCGTTTTCAGCGTAAATAGCAACGCCTTCTATTCTGGCTTCTTTACACGCCCTCAAAATTCGGCAGGCTATCTCTCCCCTATTAGCGACGAGAGTCCTCTTTAGCATTCTATCAATCCTCTATCCAATCGGCACTTCTTTTCTCTAGGAAAGACGAGAGCCCTTCTTGTCCCTCGTCACTACCGCGCATGCGGCTGGTAAAATCAAGAGTCCACCTTCTCAAAGACTCATCATCACCGTCCCATCTATCAAAGCCTAATGTCAGTTCTTTTGCTGCACTGACTGCGCATGGTCCTGTTGTCAAAATTTCAGATAGTATACTCGAGACGTCAAGTGATTCATCAATTGAATCAACCATACCAATTCTAAGTGCCTCATCTGTATCCATTCTTCCTGCAAGCATTGCATGCCTCCTGAAGTTAGCGCTTCCCATTCGTCTATACACATATGGTCCAATTACCGCTGGGAGAATCCCAAGTTTACCCTCAGAGAGTGCTATCTTGACACCCGGTTTACACACAACATGATCAAGGCATGCGATCAGCCCAGCGCCTCCGCCTAAGGCTACACCCTGAATTTTACCGATGGTAAAACAAGGATGTGCCCATAGCGTGTTGAATAAGGAATCAAGTCTCTCAGAATCCCTTCTATTTTCTTCCGGGGTATTTGCTCCAGCATCACGCATCATGTTAATGTCAGCACCTGCGCAGAAATGCTTGCCTTCACCAGACAATATTAAAACCCTCAAATATGGAGTTCCGTCTTTTGTAAATATAGAACCTTTTGAAGAGACTGAATTTTCAGCTGTCCATGAAAATACCTCAATTAATTCAGATATCATCTGCACGTTCAATGCGTTGTATTTGTCAGGACGGGCAAGTGTTACCCTTGCCACAGGGCCGTCAATTTCCAATTGAATAAGTGAAGTATTTGGCTTGTCTTTCATAACTAATTCTCCAATTGGCTTTTTGATTTTTCAATTACATTCTGAATACTCCGAATCTATCATTTGGCAGTTCAGCATTTTGACTCGCAGCCATACATAATCCTAGAACATCTCGTGTATCTCTTGGGTCAATTATTCCGTCATCCCATAATCTGGCTGTTGAATAATACGGGCTCCCTTCAGTCTCATATTTTTCAAGGATTGGCGCCCTAAATGATTCAAGAGCATCTCCTTCCAATGGCTCCAATCCTTCTCTGGTTCGTTGGTCTTGCTTGACTGTTGTCAAAACATCGGCTGCTTGAGGACCACCCATTACTGATATTCTGCTATTTGGCCACATAAACAGGAATCTAGGATCGTATGCTCGGCCACACATTCCATAATTTCCTGCTCCATGGGACCCCCCAATTATGACCGTGAACTTTGGAACATTTACACAAGATACAGCGGTTACTAATTTCGCTCCATCTTTAGCAATCCCGCCAGCTTCATACGCTTTTCCGACCATGAACCCTGTAATGTTCTGAAGGAAAACCAGAGGGATACCTCTCTGACCACAGAGTTCTACAAAGTGTGCACCTTTGAGCGATGATTCGGAGAATAGGATACCATTGTTTGCAACTATCCCTACTTTGTAGCCGTGAATGTGAGCAAAACCACAGATTAGTGTTTGTCCATACCTAGATTTGAACTCGTGAAATCTGCTTCCATCAACTATCCTTGCTATGATTTCCTTGACGTCCACCGGTGTACGGTTATCGATTGGAATCAACCCTAGTAAATCTTCAACATCATGGAAAGGATCTTCAGATTCTTTTCTATCAAGTGGTGCTAATTCTCTACTTCCAATATTTTCAACCACATTCCTAACCAAACGTAATGCTTCATTTTCGTCCTCAGCGTAGTGATCAGCAACACCGCTTTGAGATGTGTGAACATCTGCTCCACCCAATTCTTCAGCGGTTACTTCCTCGCCAGTAGCCGCTTTTACCAATGGTGGACCAGCAAGAAAAATAGTCCCGTTGCCTTTTACAATAATTGACTCGTCACTCATTGCTGGGACATAAGCTCCACCCGCTGTGCAACTTCCCAAAACGGCTGCAATCTGTGGAATACCATCTCCTGACATTCTTGCTTGATTACGGAAAATTCTACCAAAGTGGCCAATGTCAGGGAACACTTCATCCTGCATCGGCAAGAATGCCCCACCAGAATCTACGAGATATATACATGGAAGATTATTTTCATGCGCAATTGTTTGTGCTCGAATGTGCTTTTTTACTGTCATTGGATAATATGATCCACCCTTTACAGTTGCATCATTAGCGACGAACAAACACTCTCTTCCGTGGACTAGACCAACGCCTGTCACAATACCTGCGCTACTTGCTTTACCATCATACAAGTCATATGCTGCGAGAGGTGATAATTCTAAAAATGCCGTGCCTGGATCAATTATCTTCTCTATTCTTTCCCTAGCTAGTAGTTTTCCCCTACTGTGGTGCCTCTCAACATATTTTCCACCACCTCCATGACTGGCTATTTCTAACCTATCGCGCAAGGTATCAATCAAACTTTGATTGTGTTTTTTGCAAATTTGATAATCGGAGGAACTACGATTAACACTAGTACTTAGTCTATCCATACCTTCCCCTCGATTATGCGAGCAATATGTTTGACTTGAATCAACCGCTCAAACTCCAAGAATTAACCTGCCAATTCCTCTAAGTCCAGGTGCCATTCCTACAATCATAACAGCTAACACAACTAATACACGCAGATGTTGCTGACGGCTTTCGACCCTCATTTGAGAAAACATCCAAACTATGACGGTGATTAAAGTAGCCTTGAGTAAGAAAAACAGCCAAGCACCCTCTCCAATTATGTTTAGACTATTTCCAAATTGAATAACTGCATCCGATAATGGATGTTTTTCTGAAAATCCGTAATAGTCTATGCCCATCATAGTTGCCAAGCCATCACAAAGTTGCCCAAAAAGCATGCCTCCAACCATAGGAGTCGCTAAAATACCCGCTGGAGTTAGTAGCTCAACGGGATGATTTGAACGGTCCTCAGATTCCCACTCTTCAAGAGTTAAACCATCTGGAATTACTCCTGCTTCGTTACCTGTGAGTCGCAACTGAGCGAGATCTTCGACCCCTCTTTTCCAAACCAACCAAGTTACCACCAACGGAACTCCTACTGCAATTATCAAAGGGAGAATTACATCATTATCTTTGGGCAAGTTACCATTTTCTTGTGCCCAGGGGGTATTCACCAGTTGAGCCCAATGACCCAAACCCATAGTAATAAGACCGACCGCAAACGCCAATATAGAGCGTGTTACACCATCCCAGTCCCAAGTATTGTGCATTACTAATGCAATCATTATGGCTCCCAAAATCGCACCTGATAAGATATAGAAATGGCCTGAATCGTGTGTGTGGACGTTTGGTAATACCAGCAGTCCGGTGAATGAAATATATGCAACTAGCAGCATGACAAGCATAGAGAGATGTTTTTCTCGCCCTATATGTCCAATATATCCTGCAAGGACCAACCATGCTGCAAGATGGATATGAATTATTGGTGATATGAAAAGAACGTCAATACCTTCTGCGAAGTAATCTGAATCCTCCATGACTCGCAATATTGGGGCAAGAACTACCCAAGCCATTAGTGCCCAAACCATTTTGTCATCAACCGGAAGTTTCCACTTACGGAATAATGCCTGAAGAATAATTACTGCTGCAATCATTATTGAGATGTATACAATTGTGTTAACTGCTGAGTAACCAGCATCTCCCTGGCCTGCATCTTTTACAATTGGATCCCAAATGTAGACCTTCGCAAAGTCATCCCAGAAAACCTCTGGTTTGAGTAGTAATCCTATGATAACAACAAAGGCAATAATAGAAAATGTGAGTATAAGATTTCTCTCCAGTTTAGAGAAATCTGTCTCTTCCATGTTTTATCCACACCATTTTGAGATATTGGATTCATGTGCGTGATCATTCTTCCTCATCGCTTTCTTCAGAAACTCGGGGTTCATGTACTTCGACAAATGAAACCTTTCCTGCTTCAACGGAGTCTCTGAGAACTGTGACTAAGCGGAATTTCTGCATAGCAGCATTCGGATCAAAGAGCATTGTTTGAGGGACAATAATCGAGATGTCGTCACCATCAAAAGTGACCTCGAAACCTTTCTGTCCTGTGTTAGATTCCAATAATGCCTCAACCCTTTCTTCTTTACCCTCTACAACTTTGATTATTTTGTAATCATACTTTAAGGATCTACCAGCCATTGGATGATTATAATCAATTCTTGCTCTGCCTGCGGCCAGGTAGGATAGTATTCCTTGACGGCCCTCAACGGTAACTGGCCCGCCTATGTAGAGAGATTTAGGGTCTCTCACGTGTCTAAGTAGTTTATCAATAGATATCGTTTCAATCTGGTCTGGGTCCTTTTCTCCATAAGCATCAACTGGAGCGATAACTAAGGATACGTCTTTGTCTGCCTCAGCCTCTAGTAAACTATCCTCAAAACCCGAGATCAAATTTCCAGCGCCAACAACACAAACTAGGGGCGTGTAACTTCGGCCCTCTTGATGCATATCGTGCTCTTTTGCAACGTCTTCTCTTGTGGTTTCTATTAAATCTCCCGAATCCGCATTATACAAGTCATATTCGACATGGACAATTGTTCCTTCCTCCATGATAATTCACCTATCTCCCCAAACGGGGGTGCTTTTGCGACCAACCATCCCTATTTCAATGAGTTGGCTTGGACTTATTCAACGATAATGATAAACTCGCCAGCAACATTAGACTCCATCCGCCCCAGACAAGGTGTATGCCTGGCAAATCATAAACTATAATTCTAACCAAATCGCTGTCTTCCATCAATGATCTGGCTTGCGTCCCATCCATTATCAAAACTAAATCACCGTGCCACATGCTAATCCGATCAACCTCTGACCTAGACCTCGTGTCAAAACGAATCACACCGGGCTCTACTGTTTCAACTAAGTCTCCGCCACTGTATACATTGATGACAGCACCAAGATAACCATCGCCAACCTCTAGCGAGGATTCATTTGTCTTGACGACTTCAGTAAACTCAAATTCGTAACTCTCCCACTCTACTCTTTCATTTTTAACCAGGGTTACAGAGTGTGAGAATGTACCCCTATCGATTATTGTTGTGCTCATTACATGTCCGATGATAAGAAGAACAAGTCCAAGGTGAGTTATGTGTGCTAGCATAGATATCTTCTTGTCACTTGTATTTTCTTTTATGAGAGACACAGTTGCCGGTAGAGCAAGTAAGGCTGGTAATAACACTACCATTCCGACCTGCCCTCGCGATAGGGATGCTCCAAGAACATCAGTTGAATCGTATCCAAGAGAGTCTCCGAACAACCATGCGAAAAGCAAAACACTTGGAACCATCAGAATTAACGCATATACGCGGTTTGGTTTGTGACGCAAACTCCACATGACGTATGAAAGCATAGTTGCTGCAATAAAAGGAGCTCCATACAACTCGTGTGCTGCAAACTGTATTGAGTCTATACTTGCTAGTAGAATAACCATTGTGAGAATTAGGTACATCCCAACCACCACAACAGGGGACCAAAGCGCTAGCCTCTGCTGTGTCCTTTTTTCGGCGAAAGAAAACTTCCTGTTACTTGAGTCTGATACGAAAAACCATGGAGATATGAATGCTGTCATACCCACTGCACAAATCCACACATCCAGCATGCCCGACCACGAGGCAGAAAGGAATAGCATAATACCCGCAGTTGCCCAACCCCAAGCTTTCAATTGATCTTTTTCGAATATCAAACCGAATGCAAATAATAATGATAATATTTCAAAAAATACCATTCCGTGTATTACTCTCAAACCTACCATGACACCAGGTATAGCGAACCAATAATATTCAGGAATCTGCTTATTTGTAAACGACTTTATTCCAGATTCAATCAAAGGACCAAAAGCGATTACGACCAAAATCGTTGGAGGGAAACCATCCAAGACATCTCCGTTTCCAATCACACCAAGGGCGGCAATTACAGGTAACATAAACAGCCACTTTCTAGAAAATTCTGAACCCAACCGGGAAGCAAGGAACATAGCAATTAGTTGGATTATGCCCAGAAGGTAAACCATTACTTCAATTCCGCTCAGGTCTGACAAAAGAACCATCATTCTCCCAAACACGTCATTCGGAGTCGCTCCCTCGGAGTCTACTACAAACGTATGAACACTGACCGCCCAAACTCCTCCGGCCCTTGTGACCATTGTAGAAAATAAAGACAGTGCCCCACAAGCTATAGCAACTCCGGCCCACATGTGGTTTGAGGTCTTTCCCGGTCTGGTTCTCAAGTGAAGAAGCACCACAAGGCATATCCATGGCAATAACGAGCCAGTTTCAACAGGGTCCCACGCCCAATAACCACCCCAGTCTAGTATAAGATAAGCCCAAAGTCCGCCTAATCCAATACCTAAAGTAGATACAAAAAATGCAGGTCGAGCTACTGTAATTAGTCTGGTTTTTATTCCATCAAAATCAGTGAATAACGATGTTAAACCGATAATTGTAAGAGTTATGGATAAAGAATACGCGAGGAAAATGAGGGGAGGATGGATAACCATCAAGTTCGTTTGTAACAACTCATTCAATCCTTGCCCTGTGCCCTCTCCGGTCTTGAAAGGTTGGTATATCCAAGCAACTAACAAAAGTGTTAGCGTAAAACCATTCATTAATCTGATTCTGAGTGTGTGTGATGAGTCACTCTCTCCTGAGAAAGGGTTTCTCCATACAATTGTAAGGAGTGCCATCCAAGCAGCCCACATTAAAATTGGCCCTTCTCTTGCAGCCCAAGTTGCAGCAAATCTAAACCTGTATGGTAACTCTTCTCCCCCATAAGTGGATACGAGATAATTAGAATCGAAGTTCATGGTGAACATAGTTGCAAGTGCGATAAATGGTAGGGTGAGGATTGCATTAAACCTAGCATCGGGTTTTATGGTAACTACTATCGCTACCAATACTGCCAATGGCATCAAAATAGATTCCATTAAATCACCAACCAAAATGCTTAGCCCTTGAGTAACCGAAGGAGAGTAGGACGCTAACTACACCCTTGGTGTAAAGCAATGGGTGACGGATGAGAATTTTTAACCCAATCCACAGTTTATCTAATGCTGACATAGAACCAAGCTCCTCGGGTAAACACCGAGCCATGCTGGATAACTCATCATCACTCAAATCATAAAGCGATGTTTTACCCTTCAGGATTTTTTCGTATGGAGGAAATCTCTTTTTCCAAGATTTCACATATGATTGCATACGCTTATCTGAAAGATCACCGTCATTAATAGCCCCTGCGATTGTCAATGCAGCTTGTCTGCCAGACCACAATGCAAGATGAGATCCACCCTCAAACAATGGAGAGGTGAAACCAGCTGCATCGCCGACAAGTATTAGCCCATCACCTGTGGTTATTTCACGCGGACCTGAGATAGGTATTGTACCCCCAAAGGGTCTAGGTTTTATCCCCGGCTTTCTCCACTCAGGATTTTGTATTCCTTTGTCTTTAAAATAAGTATCATCCACAAACTTGTCTAGGTATTTTATTGCGCCTTTCTTATCGGTTGTTACCAAACCTACGTTTGCTCGTCCACCCTCCTTGGGTATCATCCATACATATCCATGCGGGGAATATTTTGGCCATAGATAAAAATCAAGATAACCATCATTTGGAATATCTGTCATCTCATATTGTATTCCTGCTATCATTTCTATTTGAGTTCCCATATCGAGTATTTTCGTTGCAGCACCTGTCACTCCAGAGGCATCTATTACTGCCTTACATTCAATCGGGAAAGAGCTACCTTTACCATCAATTTTCCAATACGCAAATTCATTTTCGCTATTGTAAATTCGTTCCATTGATTTTACCTTGTGCGAAAGTTGGAGAGAAGCACCTAATTTCACTGCTTCATCACATAGCCATTTTTCGAATTTATGTTTCTCCAAGACATAACCTTTCTCAGTTAATAATCTTGAAGTATTATCTGGGAATATTACTCTAATACCTTTGCAGTCTAATGCAATGACTTCCTTTGGAAGTACTAAATCGAGATTGTCTATGGCGATTTGAGATAAACACTCGCCGCAATGAACAGGAATTCCTACGTCAGAATCAGCCTCTACAATAATTGTTGACAAACCGGCTCTCGCTGCATGAAGTGCTGCCGACCCACCTCCGGGGCCAGCACCAATCACGAGAACGTCGCAGTCCGCCATGGAATACCCACAAGGAGTTGTGATTTGAAACAGTCGGAATGAGACAAGTATTCATGAAGCATCGATTCTAGCCCTCTTTATGGCCTGGGTTAATCTGAATCGTTGGATTAACCATTTGGAAAAGAATGGCGAGCTAATGAAAATTAGCGAGCCTGTCGACGTTGAACTGCAAGCCGGGGCTATTGCAGACAGGTTAGTGAAGACGAATGGCCCTGCCGTTTTATTTGAGAAACCGCGTTTACCGAGTGGAGAAATCAGTGAAATACCACTCGCTATGAATTTATTTGGATCGCACGACAGAACCCTAAGAGCCTTGGGTGCAGCACACTCAAAGGAAGTGGGGGAAAGATTGGTAGCTTTAATGAAACCCGATATTGGTGGAATTGTGAAAAGACCTTGGACTGGTTTGCCACTTCTGAGGGATGCAATCTCTATGCCGCCAAAAAAAGTTAGAAAAGGCTCCTGCCAACGTGTTAGAATGGATAATGACGTTACCAAACTGCCAATACCAAAGACATGGCCAATGGATGGAGGAAGATACATCACTTTGCCACTTGTGGTAACGAAGGACCCAAATTCTGGAGAACATAATCTGGGAATGTATAGAGGTCAGGTTTTCGGACCAAAGGAGGTAGGTCTCCACTGGCAAATTCACAAGCATGGAGCTGATCACGCTGCCGCTTGGCCTGATGGTAAAATGCCAGTAGCAATTTGCATAGGCGGCCCTCCCGAACTAATTTTCTCCGCGATAGCGCCACTACCTGACAACCTTGAAGAATACATGTTTGCTGGTTTCCTAGGTAAGAAAAGGCTACGCATCACAAAAGCGCTTACGCAGGACTTACTAGTGCCGGCAGACGCTGATGTAGTAATCGAGGGTTGGGTAGATGTTACGAAAACAAGAACTGAGGGGCCATTTGGTGACCACTTCGGCTTTTACTCTCTCACTGGACAATATCCCGTTCTCAATGTGACCGCAATTACACGAAGAAAAAATGCTATACTTCCTGCAACAATAGTAGGACAACCCCCTATGGAGGACGGATATCTAGGTGAGGCAATAGGTAAGCAGTTTAGGCCTATCCTTTCATTTCAACATCGTGATGTATTAGATGTTCACCTACCTCTTGAGACTGGCTTCCACAATCTTGCTATTGTAAAAAGCAAGCAAAGATACCCACGTCAAGCAAGAAAAACATGCTTAGGCTTGCTTGGAGCGGGTCAAATGATGTTCCTCAAAATTATGATAGCCACAGACGAATCACCAGATGATTTAGAGGCTCTATTAGATGCTTTGAATGACAGAGTTGACCCAAACAGCGACGTAACTATTCTGGAAGGAATGGTTAGTGATTCGCTTGAGCCCGCATCCACATTTGAAAATGTACATTCAAAGGTTATCATTGATGCAACAAAAATTGTGGATGCAGATCCTAGGAGCGGAAACCCAGTTGAAGGATCGCCAGTTGATTTTTGCCCCGCATGGAGAAGGGGTGAAGAGAAACCACCTGGAATCAGCAGAGAAATGGTAAATCAAATCTCCCAAATTGATGGTGTTGAAGATTGCTTACTATTGAGAGATTCTATGCTTGTTGTGACCTTGGAAATTCAAGGTAGGCCAGAGCCAAGAACTGGTGCACAATGGCCAGACGAGGAAAGTGCGGCCACTCAACGAGAACAAATTTTTCAATTGCGTAATAAAATTTGGCAATTGGATTCCAAAAATGAATTGAGATGGTTGTTCTTTACAGACAATGACTTAGATTTACATGGAGAAGGTGCCAAAAGAAGGTTGCTCTGGCAACTGACATCACGATTCGCAGCAGAGCGAGATTTTATTGTTGAAGATGGAAGAATATTCTGGGATGGAACCACGCCAATCCCGTCTAAGAATGGGCCGAGCGTGGTTAGAAGGTGGCCCGCAATCACAATGCACGATCCAGAGACATTAGAGTCCATTGAGAAATTCAATCTTCCTCCATGGCCAAATAATCTGGTGATGTAGATGGACTTGAAACAGGTTGCATCATTCGTAAAAATAGAACATACACTATTCAGCCTACCGTTCGTATTCATAGGAGCATACATGGCTGATAATCCATCATTATCTGAATTGCTCTGGATAATCGTTGCAGCTGTTGGAGCTAGAGGTCTAGCAATGGGGTTAAATCGAATAATTGACAGAGAAATTGATGCTGAGAACCCAAGGACTGCAAACAGGCACCTTGCGGCTGGAACAATGTCTTTGGGAACCGCTTGGATTCTTTGCGGATTATTCTTAATTATGCTTCTTGGAGGAGCGTGGATGTTGAACCCTCTATGCCTCTATTTGTCCCCCATTCCAGTGGCTGCTTTCGTTATTTACCCATATCTCAAGAGGTTTACTTGGCTATGCCATTGGTGGCTTGGAGGATGTCTGGCCCTTGCACCTGCTGGTGCTTGGGTTGCAATAACTGGAGAGATAAATTCCGGTTTATGGTATCCTGACCTGCTGTTGGTATCATTTGGGGTAATGATTTGGATTGCTGCGTTTGATCTTGGATATGCACAGATGGATGTTGATAGTGACAGGAAAAACTCGGTGATTTCTTTCCCTGCAAGATTTCAACCACCCGCAACTATGACAGTTATGCTATTTTCAATACCAATTTGGGCCTTTGCATTTACCACAATTTCCATTGTTGGCACTGTTTTATCAATCGGCTTCATAATCTCAGTTTTGATTGCAGGTGGAGATAATTTCCAAACATGGTGGTTCAGGAGCCACGCATCTACGGGATGGATTCTGCTTGTGTCTATGCAAATTTCATAGGATGGCGCCTCTCAGGATAAAATATGAATCCAATTGTAGAGTCATTGTTAGAATTCAACAAAGCTTTCGAAATTCCGTATCTTACTAAACCAGGTTTGAGTTCCGATGACTTAATCGAGTTGAGAATTAAATTACTAACTGAGGAAGTTCAAGAATATGCAGAAGCTGCTAGGTCCGGCGATCTTGTAGAGGTTTTAGATGCTTTAGCCGACATAGCATATATCCTTGCTGGGACTATAATTAACCATGGAATGCAGGAAGTATATGATGAGGCTTTTAATGAGGTTCACAGGTCAAACATGGCCAAATTGGTTAATGGCAAAGTCATCAGAAGAGAAGATGGCAAAGTAATGAAGCCTGAAGGCTGGCAGCCTCCTCAACTTGCTAAATTCATCCAGTGATTTATTCAAATAGCCCCTAGTCCGATTGACATGCAGACCGCAATTGTGACTGGAGGAGGTCGAGGAATTGGAGCCGCAATTTCACGAAAACTAGCACAGGATGGTTATAGAATTCTTCTAACCTACTCCACATCATCAAAGCCAGCAGAAATGCTGGTCGATAGAATAAGAGATTCCGGTATTGATGCTGTTGCTGTAAACTGTGATGTAACTGATGCTAGGGAAGTAGCGCTATTAGCAACTCATCCGTGGGTCATAGGAGGTATAGATGTTCTTATTCTAAACCATGGTAGATATGACAGGATTGATGCCAGATCACTTGATTATGCACACCTAAGAAGAACAATGTCAACAAACTTTGAAGGATCTTTTCTAATTTGGGAATCAGTAAAGTCTAGCTTGCGAAATGATGCTAGGATATGTGTAATTGGAAGTCAATTGGGCACGAGAGGCTCTCCCCATGGAGCCGATTATTCCGCCTCTAAAGCCGCCCTAGCCTTATGGGCTAGATCGTTAGCACAGGCTGTTGGGTCTGAGGGAAAGAGAGTAAATATTGTAGCACCAGGATTCGTTGATACCGATATATTAGCAGGAGATAGTCCTGAGAAACGTGCTAGTAGAATTGAGGAGGTCCCACTGAAAAGGATTGGTACACCAGATGATATAGCAGAAACCGTTTCGTATCTTGTAAGTGACGATGCCAACTATGTCACTGGCGTTGTAGTTCACGTCAATGGCGGTTTGTATTTACCATAGGATGCGAGATTATGAGCGACCCCTTCGACATATCGAAGGCCCTAGAAGGGGCTGTTAAAGACAACCTTTCCCCCGATGTTTCAAGATTCAGAATACACTCTGAACATAGCCCTGCTGGGGACCAAGAAAAAGCAATTGAAAAATTAGTTTTCCAATTAAAAAATGAACAAGCAAGATGTGTTCTTTTAGGAGTTACTGGATCTGGCAAAACTTTCTCTATGGCTCATATAATTGAAAGGTTGAATATTCCGACATTAATTATGAGCCACAATAAAACACTAGCAAGGCAATTGTATCAAGAAATGGCTGGCCTTTTTCCAAATAATGGTGTAGAATACTTCGTTTCACACTATGATTATTATCAGCCAGAGGCGTATCTACCAAAAAGAGACCTATACATCGATAAGGAGCTTTCTATCAATGAGAGAATCGAACAAGAAAGATTTGCAACCGTTGCAAGCCTAGTAAGTAGACCTGATTGCATCGTTGTTTCGTCTGTGTCTTGTATATACGGTCTAAACGCGCCTGAAACATTCTTATCATACCATTGTAGGATTCACGTAAGACAGGAGATTGAGCCAATAGACTTGATCAGAGAACTAGTCGCTCTACAATACTCAAGAACATCCACAGATCTAGAAAGAGGTCAGGTTCGATTAAGAGGCGAAAATTTAGATGTCTGGATGCCGAGTAGAGATGACCCCCTGAGGATTAGATTTGGGTTCGATGGCGTGGAGCATATCCAAATTTGTGACCCCGTGACTTGGGAAGTGCTTGATGAGTTAGACGAGGCTTGGATACATCCGAAAGAGTTCTTCATGGTGTCTCCTGAAAGGTTTGAAAATGCATTAGAGAATATCGAAACTGAATTAGATGGAAGGGTCGCAGAATTAAAATCCGAAGGTAGAGAATTAGAAGCTCATAGGCTTGACCAACGAACACATTATGACCTTGAAATGTTACGAGAAGTTGGTCACTGCACTGCTGTCGAGAATTATTCGATGCACTTCGATGGAAGAAAACCTGGAGAGAGGCCGTATTGTCTGTTAGACTTCTTTTCCGCTGCCGCCAAACAATTCCACGGAGACCCTCAAAAATTCCTTGTAATAATGGATGAATCTCACGTAACCCTTCCACAAGTAGGAGGTATGTATGGAGGGGATAGGAGTAGAAAATTAAACCTCATTGAGCATGGTTTCAGACTACCATCCGCAGCCGACAATAGACCATTAAAAATTAGGGAATTCCAAAATCTCGTCCCACAGATGGTCTATGTGAGTGCAACGCCAGGCGAAAGAGAGCTACTACATTTCTGCGAAACCACAAACCAAAATATCCCGCTCGGATTAAGACATGCTTATGGAGGAGGTGGTGTTGAAGACCCTGAATATAGTAAAAAGCACCCAGATTCAGAAAGCATGTATGACATGCTTCAAATGATTAGTGACATACCAAGAATGGAAATAAGGCCAACCGGACTTTTAGATCCTGCAATCGAAGTTAGAGGAACTGAAGGACAAGTCGCAGATTTACTTTCAGAAATCAACAATCGGATAGAAAG
>DAZU01000077.1:8188-26174 GCA_002507425.1 Euryarchaeota archaeon UBA53 | reverse complement strand
CAATATCTGAATAAAATGGGGATAAAAGCCCACTATTTACACTCTGAAATCGATACTATTGAACGAACTGAAATTATCAACGCGCTAAGAATAGGTCACATCGATGCTATCGTTGGAATAAACCTCCTTAGAGAGGGTTTAGACATACCAGAGGTTAGTTTAGTCGCAATATTTGATGCTGACCGCCAAGGCTTCTTGAGGAACGAAAGAAGTTTATTGCAAACGATAGGGAGAGCTGCTAGGAACTCCAATGGGCGGGTGATTTTGTATGCTGACTCCGTGAGTCCATCAATGGCTGCTGCAATCAGGCAAACTCTCGAAAGAAGAGAGAGGCAAATGAATCACAACTTAGAGAATGGAATAACTCCGGTTACAATAAAGAAAGCTCTGCCTGTAATGGGAGGTAACGTTGAGGATTTAATCGCCGGAACAGCCGGAGGGAAAAGATTGGTTGCATCCAAAGGTGGTCGAAAAGATGGAGATTGGGCTAGCAATCTAAAGGTTGGAGCAGGTATGTGGAATGCCACAAATTCGGTAAAAAGTAATATTTCCCAACCAATAGAGGATTTTGATTTTTCAATTGAAGAATTAAAGAAGATGATGAACCAAGCAGCGCTGGAATTAGACTTCGAAAGGGCGGCAATGTTGAGAGATAAAATCATAGAAATTGAATCGTCATAGTTTGATAATCGATTTCATATGCCAAACCCTTCTACGGCTGTGCATGGCAATAGATCCAAAGTCCTTTGACGAACCTGTCAAAGACTACGATTTTAAATCAGCAATCAACGCTGAATCTCTATTGGACCAAATGGCAAGTGCAGGTGGTTTTACTGCAACAAAGTTGGCATATGCTAGAGATATTCTAAGAGATATGAAATCTGAAATCGCCGAAGTTGACGCTGATCCGTCTAAGGTGACAAACTGGCTGTCTTTCCCAGCATGTCTTTTCGCTACTGGGACAAGGGGATTTTTCGTGGAGGCAACAAAGAGAAAGATGTTCAATGTTATCTCCACAACTTGTGGAATGCTAGATCACGACATCGCAAGATCCTACAAGCACTATTACCACGGAGCTTTTGAACTCGATGATGTAGAATTAGGAGAGCACGAACTTATGCGTTTAGGGAATGTAATTGTTCCTAACGCAAGTTATGGTGAAATTATCGAGAAAATGGTCTTACCTGTTCTAGAAGATATAAGGAATGACAGACTGGCAGAAACAGGGAAAAAAGGTGCCGATGCATGGGTAGGTTTTGGGTCTGTACACCTTGTCTGGGAATTAGGAAAAAGGATAGGGACTCCAGATTCAATGATTTATTGGGCATACAAACATCAAATCCCAGTATGTATACCTGGAATTACAGATGGTAGCATTGGTGCTCAACTATTCATGTTTAGACAAAAATATCGAGATTTTCACATAGATACTCTTGCAGATGAGCAAATTATGAGTGACTTGATGTGGGATGTCGAGAAATCCAATGCCCTAATGATAGGAGGAGGCATCTCAAAGCACCATGTAATCTGGTGGAACCAATACCGAGGTGGCTTAGACTCCGCAATCTACATGACAACTGCTCCGGAGTATGATGGAAGTCTTTCAGGTGCACGTCCAAAAGAAGCGATAAGTTGGGGGAAAATGCGACCAGAAGCACCAAATGTTTGTGTCGAAGGAGATGCCTCTATCCTCTTACCACTATTGGGTGCAGATCTATTCAAAGGTGATTAAATGAAACCAATTTTTCTAGCCTTGCTAATGGTAAGTGCATCACTAGCTGGATGTTTTGGTGAAGAAAAATCTGAACCAATCGAGAGTGTGCAAACAGTTTGGAACTTTGAGCGACCTGATTTGACTTGGTATCACTTTGACGGAGCCATCGACGCTTGGGGAAACAACGACTTCCAATTTTCAGAAAGAAATGTTCCTTTCACTGCCACCGGTACATACTATGGAATTGGTATGTCAACCTTTGAGCCAACCATGGGAATCACTCAAACTGATACTATGGTAATGAGTTCATATGGTAACGGACCCGGCGGCTCTACGGCAGTTATTTCTTGTGATCTGATAGGGATGTATGAAACGCTTTCATACACTTGTGAAAATGTATATGATCCACTCTTACCAATAGTGAATTCCAACGACCCCTACATCTACGTTGATCCATGGACAGGTCGAATTATGAAATTCGACATGCATGCCCTGCTTGGTATGACAGTGGAATGGTCTGATGATGACGGAGTATCGTGGGATGGGCCTAGCGTTGCGACCCAACTTTATTCTGTTCAGGACCACCAAACAATAGCAAGCAGCAATATGCCAGCATTTGCTCATCCAACAACATGGATGTTTTGCATCAACGGGAACGCCCCACATCCTTTATGCTCCTCAAGCCAAGATGGAGGAGCTACATGGGGACCTGAAACCTCTGGGGCGCCTGTCACTTGTAACTCGGGAGGCCTTTCTGCACACTTAGTTGGTAGTGTTGATGGAAACTTCTACCGTGGCAACAAAGGATGTACTGGCGATGGATATTCAGTGTTTAGGACTACAAATGCTGGATTGAGTTGGACTGAGCATATTCTTCCAACAGAAGAAACCGGTATCGCAGACACATGGAATGCAGAGGAGGCTCAAGTCGAGGTAGATACTGATGGTAATGTTCACGCAATGTGGATGGGGCTGGATAACATGCCATACTGGTCTTACTCAAGAGACCAGGGAGATACATGGTCCAATGCGTCAATGATTGCTCCACCAATCAACCTATCTGGAACTGGTTTTCCAGTGGTAGTCGCTGGTGACTCTGGAACTGTTGCCTTTGGTTATGTCGGCGAGACTGAAGGAGAGGATGAAATTTGGAATGCTTACTTGACATATGCAACCGATGCCTTCAATGAGACTCCATTGTTAACTACTATTCAACTAAATTCTGATGATGACCCGATTGACACAGTAACAGACTGTGGATACAATCGATGCGGAGGACTTGGTGATTTCCTTGATATTAGGGTAGATGCATATGGTAGAACTTGGTTCTCTCTATCTCACAACATAGCAGATATTGGCATATTTGGCACATTCGACACTGGACCAAGCCTTAGAGGAGAAATTATCTCTATGCTTATTCCAATGCCCACAGGTGGTCCTCAAACGCTTTGATTAATCCCCAGATTCTTTCCAGTTACCATGGAAGTTTTCTGCGTTATCAACTCGAATAAAGAGATCCATTGCGGTCCAAACTAGGCTATTGAACCCGCTTGCCATACCTTCAGGCCCGCCGGCCTTTGCAGTCATGAACTCATAGGTGTCGGAAGGGGAGTGCCATTCCTGCCAAAAAGAAATATCTCCACCAGGACTGAAGAAATTGAAAGTTGGATAGCCTTCTTGCCAGAAAGAACAATGATCTGAAGAACATGATTCTGCAACCTGCCAGTAAATTGGGTTGCCTTCTGTTGGCTGATATGCAAGGTCTTGCTCAATGGTCAAAGCAACCCAATCAGTCATTCTACCCATTGTTTCTTGGCTAGCTCCTGCAAAACTGATTGACCAGTCGTACTTGGTTGGCTCAAAAATGTCTCCAGTTAACGGGTCAATAAGTGGCTCAGTGAGCGGCATTATCGGATAATTAAGTGCAACCATATCGAAGTTCATATAAGTTCGAACTGAGACGTTTTCAGGTAGATTTGCTACGTAAGCCCTAGTTCCAAGAAGCCCTTCTTCTTCACAAGCCCAAAGCGCGGCTACAACAGTGTGATCGAATTCCATTTGTGCAAGTGCTTGAGCCATCTCTAGTGATACAACAGAACCAGAGGTGTCATCGTTTGCTCCTTCATTTGTACCTCCGCCGGGTGGAGTAAACATGTATGCGATGTCGAAGTGACCACCGATCACGATGTATTCATCGGGATTCACGCGACCCCAATTATAACCTACAACGTTCAATTGGTCAGGGTCGTCGGGATATCGAGTAATTTCCACGAAATCAAATCCCATGTCCCACATTTTTTCTTCCATAGCAACAGCAGCTGTCTCATATGCTGCACCACCTTCATGTAATGAGGCTGATGCGCACCAACGATTGTTATATTGAGATGTCAAAAGATCTCCAGTCTCGTATGCTCTGCGACCATCTACCAGCATCATTTCGACGCTGTCTTCAAGAGTTAATGTGGCGTTCCATATCTCGTTACCCGCTGTTATTTCCAACTGAATGTCTGCTCTTTCTGAATCCATTACAAGGAAATCAAGGGTTTCTTGAGAGGCAGGAAACGTCATTGATTCGGCATCTCGTAAAACACCAAATTCATCCATGAAAAATAAGCCGGGAGAACGGTTAACCGTCCAATCAACTGTCGAATCTACTGATATTGACATGTACTGCCCACGTGTGGCGCTAGTGACTTCTTCAACCGCCAAGTCTGGAACTACTGTAGCCTTTTCGACATCTTCGCCAAAGCATCCGCTGAAAGAAGCGAGAAAAAACGTCAAAATTATGAACACTGCATCGCGCATGATATCACCACTTACAGGGTTCAAGATGGGTTTTGCCACCCATCATAGAAACTAAGCAATTAGGCACTGTAACTCTTCCATCTTCAAGCTGATTTTGCTCCATAATGGCTACTAGTGCTCTACTAGTAGCGACGGCCGTAGAATTTAGAGTATGCACCGCTGCGTTACCATCACTAGTCCTGTAACGCATTCGCAACCTGTTTGCTTGGTAGTCTGTACAGTTTGAGCATGAAACGATTTCCTTGAATGCATTAGCACCAGGAAGCCATGCTTCCAAATCGTACTTCCTTGCAGCAACGGTTCCCATATCGCCTGTACATATGTTTACTACCTCGTAATGTAGTCCGAGTTCATCCCAAAGGTCGACACAATTCTGCAACAAGTCTTCATGGTGATCCCAAGATTCATCAGGATGAGAAATCACAATCTGTTCAATCTTTGTGAACTGGTGTACTCGCCAAATTCCACGGTCAGAAAGACCGTGCGCCCCAACTTCTCTCCTAAAACAAGCACTAACACCAACCATCTTGATGGGTAAAAGGCTTGGTTCAATCACTTCATCCATGTACATTGCCGTCAGAGGATGTTCGCTTGTCGCAATCATATAGAGTGGATCGGGAGTGATACCATACATTACAGTCTCAAAGTCGGATAAGTCAGTAACACCCTCGTAGGCAGGGCGGTTCATCATTACAGGTGGTTGTACGAATGTGAAACCTCTGTTAACAAGGAAATCAACAGCATAGGACTGCAAAGCCATTTCAAGTCTTGCGAGATCTCCTTTGAGGAAAAAAAAGCGACTACCAGCAATTTTTGCAGCCCTTTCCAAATCGACCCATTTATTCATTTCAATCAGTTCATTATGAGTTCTTGGCTCAAAGGAGAAATCAGGCTTTACGCCATGTAATGAGTGCTGAGTATTACCTCCTTCATCCTCTCCGACTGGAACTGCATTATGCAAAAGGTTCGGGATACTCATTCGAATTTTATCCCTCTCTTCTAACAAAGAATTAGCCTTTTTATCAAGGGCAGAAATCACTTCCCCAAGATTTTTTACATCTGACATAATTTTCTCAGAGGTTGCAACGTCACCAGTCTTCTTGGCTTCTGCAATCCCTTTTGCGGCCAAATTACGTTCTCTTCTAGAGTTCTCCATTTCTTTGAGAGCACCTTTCCATTCCTCGTCAAGCGCCAGAACTCGGTCGATACTTTCGTGTGAGAGACCTCTTTTGTTGTGATCTTCACGAATCTTATCCACCTGATTTCGGAATAAGTCCATACTCAACATTAAAATCACCTAAAAAGAAATACCAAACGAAAAGGCAGCACTCCCAACAAATAGGAGTCCTCCAATTATGTAACCAAGGATTGCCCCTCCGTTAAGCAAAGGTAGACCAGCTTGTGGCCTGCCTGATGCAACGTAACCCATTAGAACGAGATATCCAACTAATCCACCAACTAGTGCACTAATCCCAACGGCTAGACCATCAGACGGAACAAAGTTAACGCATGACAATACTAGCATTCCGGGGAAAATAACATCGCCTAGACCCATAAACATGGCTTCTTTCGGTTTTTTACGTTTTACCATCTTGACATTTTCATTGGGTTCCACGGGCTGTGTACTCTGTGTGTTATTCTGCGGAGGCCGCAAACTATCACTCTCTTCCAGCATAGAATAACCACTTTCCTGAGGTGCAACAAGCAATATTGGCAGGTTCAGTCCGATCATTGTATCTGCTAAATCTAGCATGTGCTTTGATTTGTAAACGGCCCAAGCATCATAGATAGCCGCTAAAACCATGAAAATTACAATCAAGGTTGGGACAAATGTCACTCCTAGCATCACTATTACTCCAGCGCCGACCAAAACTCCCACCGTGTTAACAACATACCACTCAGGCCTTACTATCAGGGCTACCATCAATACAATCGCCAATATCAACCCGGCCAAGATTGCAGTATCATCTAACTGTATTCCGTAACTGTTGTACATAGTCTCAGAATCAAATTCTCCAGTATGGAAATTTGCCCCTACCATCTTATTATTGAAAGTGTCATTCCACTCGCCGTCTTTTACAATCTGTATTGTTGCTCCCTCAGATGAAACTGATCTTACACTCTCCAAATCTGCTTCTACTGTTACGTATTCAATAAGAGATTCATAAAATAGTCCGTGAATACCGTCTGCATCTGTTATCCACAATTCATCGCCATCTTCGTTGTCCAAATCGAAACTATTTATTGACAAAATTGGGCCTTCGAATGAATCTTCGCCGCCAAAGCGATCTTCTTCTTCGAATATCTCATCTATTTCATCATCAATAATCCAGACTTTGATTTCTCCACTTTCCGTGCCGGTCAGGATTACCTCTTCATCATCATCCCACGGGTTAGTAATTACGTTGAATGCTGTAAAGTTATCATCCACCTCGTATTGCCATTCAACACTAACCTGATCTTCCCATTTATCAGGGCGAGGTCCGGGCTCATTGTAAGCATCTGCGAGTTCTTCAATTTCAATCATTATCGCTCTGGTTTCTGTTGCAACAAGTAGGCTATCTACATCATATTGTTTGTTATAAAATATTTTATCAGAATTCAACTGCAACTGAGGCATATCCCACCTCGATTGGTGAACTGTTTCATTCGTTCCATGGAATGTATTCCTTCTCACAATTTTATTTTCAGGCGTCGTGATATACAAAGCGCCCTTAGCCTCCCCAAAATCACCATTCTCGTTCTCTACTATCTCCAAAGCAGTGACGCATTCAATTATCTCTGGAATGACTGATAAATTCTCCAATGAGTTATCCCATCCATCGAGTTCGAAGCAAGCATATTCACTGAGAATCTCTCCATTCTCCTTATCAAAAGACCATATCCATGCTCCATTTGTTATAGTTATTCCATAGATGCCCTCAGTTACAGTAAAAAACGGTGTTCCGGGATATGAATCCAACTCCTTGCTCCATTCTAAGGACATGTTAGCTGACCTCTTATTTACCTCAAAGGTATGAAACATACTGTCTGTATATTTCGTTACTTGGGTAATAATTGACCCATCTGCATTAAACGATACGACTTCCTCATTGTAAGCAATCTCATCTGTAAATTCGAATGGCTCTGTATCAACGTCTGGGACTAGTAAAATGTGAGCTCCAGGAATTGTTGTGTAGCATAGTGCTAGGAATAAAACAAACAATAGCCCGTACTTAATGAAATGCTGAAGGTGCTTTTTAGCCAGCCACAATATCAAGAATGTAAAGGCGAAAATGGCAACTAACTCTAGAACAATCCAGCGAGCTTGCGTCGATCCAGATTCTCCAAATGCTTGTAATCCTGCGGAATCAAACCACGGCTGAAGCCATATTCCCAACAAAATGGTAACAACGAACATTCCCGCCATACCTATCATGCCCGGGGCTTGCTCCAACATATTGCGAAATAGCGAGTCTTCTTTTGCCAATTCACGCTCCACGCGTTGGATATGGTCTTGAGACGTCGACTCCCCCATAGGATTGGCGAGAGTGAGGGTGGTTTTCTAATCATTGGATATTATGGCCCCTACGGGGCCAACCAAAATGTCGTCGGTGAGAGAATGGTTATTTTCAAAAAAATCACGAGGAATGGCCCTTGGATTAGATAGAGTAACTGTGGCACTGGAAGCCCTTAACCGTCCTGACAGAGATATGGACTGTATCCATGTTGCTGGTTCAAATGGCAAGGGAAGTGCGTGTGCTCAACTAGTTATGGGATTGGTTCGGGCCGGATACAGAGTTGGTTTCTTCTCTTCACCACATCTCGTAGACATTGAAGAAAGGGTAAGAGTAGATGGTAAGTCAATTTCTAGTGATGATTTCGATAGAGCACTGCAGGAAATAAAGGATCTAAATGTTGACTTGACTTTTTTTGAGATTACATACCTTGTTTCTCTTGTAGCTTGTAGAGATGCAGGAGCCTCAATAATGGTACTAGAAACTGGTTTAGGGGGGAGGTTAGACGCAACAAGAAGTGCCGATGTTGTGGGATGTTTAGTTACATCTGTGAGTCTCGAACATACGGAAATTTTAGGAGATACTATTGAAAAGGTCGCTAAAGAGAAGGCGGCAATTTGGAGACATGGGGTGCCCATGCTAATTAGAGACCCAGGTTCACCAAGGGTTAGAAATGCAATGCGAGATGAAGCTATTAGTGCTAGATTTTACACCCCAGAAAAATCGACATTCATGGATGAGGCTGCCGATCTAGCTGAACATTTGTGTGCTATGATTGGTTATTCTTTCATTCGAAGACCTATTCAATGGCCCGGTAGAATGCAATTGATTAAAGGAAATCCTTCGATTTTACTAGAATCCGCTCACAACCCTAGTGGAATGCAAAGAGCAATTCCAGAGATAGAAAGGTTACTACCTGAGAAATGGTCTCTACTTTTTGGCACTTCCCCACAAAAAGACATAGAGGAATTCATTGAGCCGCTTATTGGTATGGTTTTGAGAAAACCTCCTGTCGATATAATAACAACAGAACCACAGAGAGGCAGATACCCAGGGGTAAAGAACCCAATCGCTGGACTTAGACATATAAAGGACCCAATCGAAGGTTTAGAATCTCTAAAAGAAAACTGTGATTTTATACTCGTAACAGGGTCACTATATTTGTGTGGAAACATATTGTCATATCTTGAAATTGGTGCTGACATAGTTTAATGACAAAGAAGTATCTGGATTAAATGAGGGAGTTTGATGAGCGATAAATGGGATATCAGGTTTCTAGAATTGGCCGAGCACATCGCAAGATGGAGCAAGGACCCCTCAACCAAAGTTGGCTGCGTAGTAGTTGGTGAAGACCGTGAAATTCGATCGACTGGATTCAATGGATTCCCTCGTGGAATTGAGGATAATGACGGACGTCTGAATGATAGGGAAAAGAAATACCCGCTTATTTGTCATGCTGAGGAAAATGCAATAATGCACGCTGCAAGGATTGGGGTTTCCTTGAAAGGTAGCACAGCATTCGTTACCTGGCCACCTTGTTCAAGGTGCGCCAGAAGCCTAATTCAAGCAGGTATTCGAGAAGTGGTATACTCCACAAAGAACAAACCTCCACAGAGATGGGAGGAGGACTTCAAAATCTCAACCGATATGCTTCTGGAGGCTGGAATCAACATCCGACCAATAGATCTCCCCGAATGAGATTAGACAAACCGGTGCGTTCAAATCTACGGTTTAGTAGTGGTTACCATGCGAGCGCAATCACTATTCATGGTGATTTTACTCATGCTCGCACCAGGCTGCATAAATCTTGAAGGAAATGATGTCGGTGATGGTATGGCTGAGGAACAGATTTCAGAGCCAGAGATAGTAGAGGGTTGTACTGACTCAAATGCAACTAATTATGACCAAAACGCAACACAGGACGATGGAACATGTGAGTATGAGGAGGAGGAACCAGAACCAATTTTTGGCTGCACGGACTCAGATGCAGAAAATTATGACTCTAACGCTACTGATGATGATGGGACTTGTAAATATCTTGAAACAATCCCATGCAATGGTCTAGTAATTCTGTGCCACAGAACATATGACGATGTTACTTTCCCTGAGACACATAATGCTTTTTCAACACACGAAGACAATATCTACTACCCTGCAAGTAATCACCGAACAGGGTTTCAAGCACAATGGAATGCAGGTATTAGAGCGTTTATGCTCGATACTCACTATCTTACTACAGCCGATCAAAGTGTAAACCAAGTTCGATTTTGTCATGGTGATTCAGATAGGGGATTCAGCCCTTGCACATATGGACAGGTTGACCCAATAGCTTGGCTTAGCAAATTAGAATCGGAAATGCAAAGTGAGGAGAGAGACGTTGTGACATTATTGATTGAAAATCATGTAGATGCTGACCATCTAAAGGAAATTTTCGACGATGTTGGATTGAGTGAAATAATGTATACACATACCATGAATCAAGATTGGCCTACCCTAATCGATTTAATCAATATGGACAAGAGATTGGTAGTATTTTGGGAACAGTCGACCGATTCAAATCATCCATATTTTCATGATTTCTTAACATATAGTTGGACTACTAATTATGCGGATGACGACACATCATCTATGGATTGCAGCCCTCTGAGAGGGGATTCAAATCAGCCGGTTTTTCATATGAATAATTGGTTGAAAAATCAGGCTGGACTTTCCGATCCTACAAGAGCGAGCGAAGCAAATGATGTCGACTTCATGATTGAAAGAGCACTGGAGTGTGTGGATGACCACGGGAAGCGTCCAACTTTCATAGCCGTTGATTGGTGGGAAGAGGGAGATGTTGTTGAAGCCGCCGAGAGAGTTAATCTACTTGAGTTGGATTCTGATTAGCCCCAGAATCTTCTAGTTCTAGCATATTCTATTTCTGCTACATGAATTGCTTCTAGCAGTCCTTCTCTATCCCCTCTCTGTACTTTCCTCATCAGCCTTTGACAAGTTACCTCTCCAATACCTCTACCCATTAGCGCAAGGATGGCATCCATTCCTCTATTCGAGACAGCCTGAGCATTTTTCATCATTCTATCTCTTGTCTTTTCTTCATCTGAATTTACCCACTGAACTAATTGCTTTTCAAGACCTTCTCTAGCACATGCCAACATCCGACCTCCGCACCTTAGGCACCTGTCAATATCATCAATCTCTGGATATCTAGCAACTCTAAATCTCCTAGTAGATTTGCAATTAAGACAACAAATCACAGCTCTTTCATTCATCAAACGTCCTTCTAATCTTGCTCGAACCTGCTGGTTGTCGAAATTAGGTAACAAAAGGTCCTTTTCTGAACGACTGGAAATACCGAGGGGCCCTGTGGGAGTTACTCGTAAGTCGATAAGACCGGATTGAATAGCTCGCATGACGTCAGCTGCGCCTCTAGTATCCATTCTTTCGTGAAACAATTTAGACAACACCTCTTTCATGACAGGGGTTCCACGATATTTTTTTAACAAGGCCTGAATATTTATTCTCCTAGGATCTACACCATGCTTTAGAATCCCGAATATCTTAGCTATTTGTGCAAATCTCCACCTCACCTCTCTTGAATTTGGTAAAGTTACACTCAACACTCCTTCAAGTGCATCAGGAGGTGTTTCACACAGCCATTCAATTATTTCTTCAGGATTAACCCCGCCTACCTGCAATGATATTCTGGAGGATTCCACAATCAGCCTCCCCCATTTCCCAGACTTTGTGCTTGACATAGCGAGTAAGTAATGACCTAGAGCCTCGTTTATTCTATTTCCATGGCAAGAATTGATTACTAACGCATCGACTCGATTTTCAATAGTAATTAGCCTGTCATTGGGTATTGTGCTTGTGGCATTGAAATGGTTCGTTATAACATCTGCAATCATGCCTTTCGCTTCACCATTTATGTCGTAGTCAGAGAGTTTTGATTTGTTCTTCAGTAAGCCCGCAGGATCAAGAACGTCGACTATTTCATCTTCAATTAAACCAAGGTCCACCGCAAATAGCCTACGCAGTCTTCCTGCCTCCCTTGCAACATCTGCGGGAGTAGGGGGCAATTCTCCGACCCATTGAGGGGCATGTCCTTGATCTGAAACCGGGGCTACTAGTAATTCATTTTGTTCGGGATCTGCATCCACAACTAGCCAAGTTCTACCTGCCATAACGAATCTTCTGCGGCTACCATCTTGATCTTCCCCCCCGTCATTCAAAGACAGTACAAATGCCTCGTCTACATTACCCAAACTTTGTCTTGTTACTGCATCTCTAACCCTGTATGATTGTTTATCAGGAATCATGGATAGATGATTTGTTACCCATTGTCTTGTTCTACCTGATTTACTAACCCAACCATTTGCGAACCTTGGAGGCACCTCAAAAGACAACTTGGCTAATTCTTCAGTTGGTTCTTCGTCCATTCTTAAATTCGGTTGTTCAGGGAGGGGTTTTTTTGAAATTTTAATTAACTCTTTCCACACGTCATGTGGCCATCTATACCAGGGTATTTCCTTAGGGTCGCTAACACATCTAATCACCCATCTGTCCGCCAGAACATTACCTATCGAAATCGTATCTTCACGTGTCCAATCTCTAAATTGACAAGCTCCATTAATTGACTTTGTCACAACTTCGATTGGCAATGCCCCATGACTATGAACCATCATTACAATTTGGTTGGCTGCCACTGAGTAAGGAGAATTTCTCCATTCAATAGGCTCAATTTCTCCGTTCATTGCCCTTCTAGCGATTACAGCAGATTCAAACAAATCATCACATTCCCAACTCAATAAATGGCCACGACCAACACCGCCTAATCGATGGTCTGCACGTCCGACTCTCTGCAGCATCCTATCCACTGAGCGAGGTGAGCGTATTTGTACAACGTGACTTATGCTACCAACATCTATTCCTAACTCTAAACTTGAAGTACATACTAACCCCTGCAGGTCACCACTCCTAAGTTCATCTTCCATCTTCGTTCGCGTCTCTTTCGCAAGGGAGCCATGATGAACGCCGATTTTCAAATCAGGAGCAATCGCTTGTAACCTCTGAGATACTGTTTCTGCGCTGTTTCTAGAATTAACAAATATTAGACACGGTGATTTTTCTGAAACTATTTCTGCAAGTCCTCTAAGAGTTGCGTGTGCTCGTGGTGATATCGCTAATTCGAGAGAACCAATTTCATCCTCCGGTGTTTGAATAATTGCATCAACTGATAGTTCGGTTGATCTTGGCGCAACTGCGTCTATCGGTCGTGCATCCGGAGAAAGCCACCTTGCTACTTGTTCAGGATTACCGACTGTTGCAGATAATCCTATCTTCTGTATACTTGAGCCTTTGAAAATTTCTAGTCTTGATAAGCCAATAGATAACTGCCAACCACGTTCTCCAGCCGCCATATCGTGGACCTCATCTATCACTACTGATCTTACTGTTTTGAGAAGCTCTCTAAGTCTAGACCCAGTAAACATAAGTTGGAATGTTTCGGGGGTGGTTATCATTAGATTAGGGGGAGATCTAACATGCTTATTTCTCTCTGACTGAGGTGTATCTCCATGACGTAGACCAATCTTTAATCCAACTGCTGATGCGATTTCCTCAAGACGCCTGTCTACATCCCTGTTTAATGCTCTAAGTGGAGTTATGTATAGTATTGACATCCCGTCCCATTTTTCCTTTAAACATCTGTCCAAAAGAGGTAAGACTGCCGCCATGGTCTTACCGGACCCAGTTGGGGCGACGACAAGACTATCTGACCCTGAAGAAATTTGTACTTGGGTTGCTTCTTGAACGGGTGTTGGTTTCCATCCTCGATCTTCAAGAGCCTTTTGCAGACTCTTGTCGAGTAATGAGAACACTCCTTCGGCCATGAGATAACCCTGATGTAACTGGTTCAATAGGTCAACGATTTTTAGACTCAATAGTCATCGTCATAATCGTCATCATCATATTCTTCGTCTTCATATTCTGAAGTATCTTCGTCCCATTCATCTTCGAACAGAGAATCTTCACCGTGATTAATCGCAGTCCTGTTTGCTGTTATACCGACACCTATGAGAACAATTATTGAAAGAATAGAAAATAGCCAAATTAACGGTTGTTCTCTAACAGAGTCAAACCAGCCCATGTAAGAAACATATACAATTTCAATTTTATGTTCAGCTTCGTTATCCTCGTTGTTAACCTCAACTATCGTGTTGTCAGGGTCCACTTTTACCCTTATTCTATCAACGCCTTCTTGGGCTTCCCAAGTTACAGATACCGGCAGAATTTGATCCTCCCCTATCTTATTTAATGTCAAAGAATCGAAGGGAACGATGTCATTACCTGCGTAAAATGCGACTTTGAACTGTCTATTGGTCTCTCCACCCGAATTCAAGATGTCCGCAGTGATTTCAACTTCCTGTCCCGGTGCTACGTGGTCATCAGATAGAGTAATGCTTTGGATTTTGAGTTGTGGCCCGGTTGAACCTAATCTTACCCATTGTCTTTCGAAATCGGTATCATCTCCCGCAATCTCTGGAACAGGGCTTGCCTCAGAATTAGAAACAAGAGGGAACTCATTACCTGCTGCGTCATATCCTGTCAGGTAGAACCCAACCCAATCTCCTTCTCGAAGTGTTATCATCCCGCCATCAGTCAAGTCAACATTACCACTCCAAACTACTCCCTGCTCTTCTTGCTGCATTCCCAAAATAGATTGGCCAGCACCAAGAGTCAGAGTCCTACTTGAATCTCTCATAACCCAGTGAACAGTTTGTGATGAACCAGTAAGGTCAGCATCTTCAGTTCCATAAAACTCAACCTCAATATTTGTCAAATCGGTATTTTCTGAAATATCTATGATATTCAAAGGCAGAGTCCTGCTAACTACTCTGGGCGCAGTGTCATCCACCTGTACCCTAAGAGTTGTTGATACAGTCTGACCAGTCATATCTTCACCAGAGCCTGGAATACCGCCAATTGATATCAAACACGTCCTCGTTGGAGATGATTGAAGAGACTTTGCGTAAGATAATGGGACCTCAACTGAATATTCTCCGGCGGCTGTTAATGAACCATCAGACCATTTTCTCTCACCGTCAAACACCTCAACTACAATCGATTCATCATTAGGAGCAGGAACATTACTACCCTCATAAACAACTCGTCCTGTGAACTCCAACCTGTCATCGTTCCTCACTCTGCTACCATCTGCAACTGGTCCTGTTCTTGGTTCACTGATGTCACTAACAAGGAAGGATGATGCCTCCAAAACTAGGTCATTTTCAACAGTAAATGTGTGTTCTGCGATAATATGGCGTGTAGGGTGTTCACTACCTCGCTCCTTGTATTCAAGCGCTATGTCTGATATTTCTTCGTCAGGCCAATCCCAACCTATCACGAAGTCGAAATCTAACAATATTAGAGGCATTCCTGAATCATTTGTAGTTTGTATCATGTTTGATGAAGATGCCAATTCGATATACTGAGAATTACTTGCAAAAGTGTCACTGAAACCATAGTAACTGACCTTTTGCTTGTCAACCTCAATATCTGGGCCCTCGAAATCAAATATTAGGTCAATATATTCAAAATCGATTGCTGTATTTGCGTCGATTAAACCTAGGGATATAGACTGCTCAGTTCCTGCGAATATTGGTGCTCCATCATTATGTCCCTCCCAATCTAAGCCTGTGAATATGGCTTTGCTATCTTTCCTAGTACGGAAAGTGGCATCATCATGATTGAACCCCGGGCCGCTTTCATAGTCATAAACCCGGTCTTCGATTACAGTAGTGTAGTGCAATGGATTGCCTGCATTATCTGTGCCATCCCAGTAGTAAGAAACCCTACCCATGTTCGGATTTCTAGAGTGATCAATTGTTGTTGTAAATGTTTTGTAATCAGCCTCGGTTTGATTGACAACTATTTTTTGTGCGTATTCACCTGAGTCTGCTTCTCCATTTCTATTAACGTCGTGATCGGCTTCTACCCAATAATAAAGACTTAGCTCGGTAGGGTCACCCACTGCATCAGAAATGCTCACACTGACCTTCTGACTTGTGTCAGCAGCCTCGTAATCATCTTCAATTGGGTTTGTTGAAATTATTTCGGGATGTGTCGCATCGACTTTGTAAGTTCTGAACCAATCTGAGTTTGATTCTAGAATCTTAGACGCATCACGCTCATTATATGTTTGAACCTCGTATGTAAGCCCGGTTTCAACATCAATTTCAGGCATTTGAATGGATATGAAAAATGTGCCATTCATGTTATTTGTATCTCGCCATGTTGCATCAACATAACCATTTTGTGAGATTCTAATATCGAAAGCATTATCTTTTGGAGAATCGGTAGAATCAGCGAACCACATTGCTCCTTGGAAGTGTAAGGTTTCACCGGCGGCAACCCAACTTCCATCTTCAACGTCTTCAGATGTGACCTCACCTGCATTGTCTCGAACTTTCATCCAACCTAGTCCAAATGAATTGTTAGCACGCAAACCAGTATCGCTGGAAATGGGAGATGGCGAAAAACCAGCATTTCCGGATGTGTCCAAACACGTTGTTCTGAACCTTACGTTAGTTTGATCTGGGAAATTGGAGGTCACAAAGAACTTCCAATGAATTTCTAAAATTCCTCCGTTGAGCACTGAGTAGGATGATTGATCGATTTCTATCCAATCGTCTGGGTCATTAGGTGATGGGAAAATATCACCCTCTTGCCATTCGAGTATTGGAGCACTAGAGGCTGGACTAGCAACAAATGATAACGTCGCTGATTGAATGTAATTACTGGCACCATCACCCACTATGTGCCTTGTAACCACCTCATAAGGTTCATTCCTTTCATGTAGGATCTCACCATCAGGTATGCTGATATCAAGATTTACTGTATTTACTTTGTATGTAACACTGAAACTTTCTAGAATAACAATACCAGCTGTTTGTGATGTAACGTGGATAGGAACTGAAATCGTTCCACTCCCTTCATCTGGTATCAGCCTATTAAAGGCAGTTATGAATGACGTTCCGCCTTGTGTTGTCGTCGATAGAAGCACGCCTTGACTAGTCCATTCGTTACTTCCATCGCCTCCAATATCAATACCTACTTGCTCTGGTGCATCAGAGTGGAATGCAATGTTTATGTCATCTAAAGTAGGTGTATTCGTACTTCCATACATCCGTATGTAAAGGTATATGTAACCACTCGTCATCGATATTGTCTTCGATTCCCCGCTGTAAGCAAATGCCTTTGTTGTGGTATCTTGGAATTCAACTCTTATTGATGTACCCGCAGGTGTAGTTGCATTCCACCAAGCAGTTATCGCTACTGGTGCATTGCTTGTGCTTGAATAATAGTTAGAGCGTAACTGTATGTAGCCACTGCTCATGTAGCTGATTGAGTATGTTAAACTGACAAAATCCAAAACAGGTGTTTCAGTGCTTGTCCCATTCAGGTATGCTTTCCAAACAATACTATTGCCTGAGTTTGAAAATATTAATTTCTGATTATAAATTCCGCTCATCCACGTCTGACCACCGTCATTTGAAACCTCTATCTCTATACTCGTATTTTGAGGAATAAATCCAACAATTCCAGAGATTGTAATTTCAGAGACGGACCTACTAAGAGAAGTAGATTTGCTCGTTACCACCGAAGAGGTAGTGGTTGGTGTTCTTTCGTCATAAATTGCACCAGTTCCCTCTCTTAGTATCTTATTTCGATTAGCAGTTGAGCAGTATGTGTAGTAGTGACATTGGAATCCAATTGTATTATCTCCAAGTTGGTCCATTCCATAATGTCCACCTCCTGTGAAATACTTCTTACCCATTCCTTCTACAAATATGCCATCCATTTGGAAATAATTGTGATATCCATACTGGTAATAGTATTCATTTGTAGTAATACGTGGTAAGTCGACAACTAAACCAGCTGCGGTAGTACTTGAAGACCCCATTTGCTC
>DAZU01000077.1:911-7812 GCA_002507425.1 Euryarchaeota archaeon UBA53 | reverse complement strand
GATGGGTTGACTTCGTAGAGATACCGATTGTAGTTGGGATATGATGATTGATACATCAAAAGGAATAGGCGCCCCGATTCTTCATCTACATCTACCCCAACTGGATAGTAGGAGCTTGAGTATGTGTATGTTCCCAAACATGTCCAATCTCCTGATGAAGAGACTGACCACTTGACTAAGACTCTGTAGCTATACGACACTGTCCAAACATTCCCCTTGCCATCACTTGTAGCATCATATGCTGAATATAGAGGTGTAGAGTATGAACATGTTCCAGATGAGATGGTGGCAGACCCGATATATGCACCAGTCGTAGAATTGTATCTTTTCACAACAGGGGAGGTATACATGGTCGTGCTTGTGTAGGTGGCAGAATGATATTCGTCTCCATGAGCTATAATGAAACCTCGATAATTAGAGGTTGAGGATGTTAAGGAAAATGCTGTTTGTTTGCTGGTTGATCCGACGAAGCCAAGGTCTCCATTTGCAGCAAAGCCACCCGTAGTGTTAATCGTTCCCGTCGATGTTGCGTCTGTGGATACGTCCATCCCAATTAGATTATTTGTTGGATTTCCTACAAGTTTTACCTGATTATTTCCTACTTCAGTGTTAGACCGGCTACCATATGCAAAACCGGGAGGAGTCCCAGAGTATTGTCCTGTGCCTGCACCACCGAAATGCGCATTGGTCGATAGGTTGCCCCAGGAGGTTGATGATGGCTCTCCAGATATGTCAAAAGTCGCATCAGTAACTTCTGCTCCGGATGGGAACGATAAATTTCCAGCAAAGCCGGCCCCGGTTCCCGTGAAAGTATGCGTGTAGGATTTGGAGCCATCTTGAAATTGGGTTTCAGTAACGTCCGCAGATGCCATTGGCGACATCAAGGAAACGACGAATACCAAGACTAGGAATACTGATTTTTTCACTTCCGCATCACCATCATGCCGTGTGGGCCTTCGGCCCACGCAGGTTCATCCCATTTCAATAATCCCCATGTTGGTCATTTTTAAAACAGGGGAAAAAGAGAATAAGAGACACTCAGAGGAGTTTTTAGGCGAGACTATGGGATGGTGGGAAAATCAACACGGGAATCAACTGAGAATATCAGGCACAGCGACCTTCGCATTTTCTCTACTAACTACTATGTCTGCCATTCAGTTACTATTCCTTCAAGACAACGCTGATTTTCAAGAGTATACGGGTGCATCGATTGTCCTAATTGTCATAGGTTTCATTGGACTGGCGTTCTCTGCTCCTGCTTTTTTGAACCTCAGTAACAGAGCAAAAATACTCTCAAAAATTATGGAGACAAAATCCATGTCAGAGGTTCGCAAACAAAAACCCGATGGAGATGAAGCTGCAAGGATACTTGGTGGAGGACACCAAGAGGCTTGGAACTCTTTCCTACAAGAGAAGGGATTGAAGAAGCGCTAACACTTGGACTCTAACAATGGGAGGTCCTGAAGGCTTTAGAACGCTGCTTCGCGAAATTGTTCTTGCGGTTGGTATGATTAGCATTCTTGTAGTAGCCCTATGGGCCCATACCGGTTCTATGCCACCACTGGTTGTGGTAGAATCAAACTCTATGCAACATGACCCAACTGGGGAAGTAGGAACGATAGACGCTGGAGATCTTGTTCTAGTACACTCTCCCGAAAAAAGAAGCGTCATCACATTTGCAGACGCATCTAATCCCGACTCTATCAACTATGGACATGAATCTCTTGGAATGGCAGGAGACGTGATAATCTTTGAGAGAAATGGCGAAAAGGATAGTACTCCAATAATACATAGAGCGTTATTTGAGATACGTATTGAAACAAGCGTTGAAGCTGTTGAGAGTAGATGCACAGAGGGTACATTTTGGATGGATATTTGCATATTAACTTGGACCGTTCCGGGAACGAATCAAGTGAATGTGGACAAAATAAATATTTTATTTGATGGAAATGATGCTGGTAAATATAGGTGTGGAGGCATTGCAGCTCAGCATGGTAAAACATGGTTCACAGTCGAAAATTATACACCCTCAAACCCAGGATTCATAACCTTGGGTGATAATAACGATTGTAACGACGATCAAAGTGTTTTTGAGTTTGCTCAAGGCTTGTCTTCAATCCACAGCGGTATTATCAGACCGGTTGAAGATAGATGGGTGATAGGCATATCTGGAGCAGAACTACCTTGGCTTGGAACTGTAAAACTATTCGTAAGTGGAGGGAGTTCTCCGGGAATTAGTCAAGTACCGGGTTCTTCCTTTATGTTTCTAATCATGGTAGTTGGAGGAATTATTGCTATACCTATGTTGGTTGACCCACTGTTCACTAGAGTTTTGAAGAATTCTCCAGAGATTGTTGAGGCAAATAAAGAGGATCTAAATTCGAAAATTTACTCCTCTGAGGAAGAATAGTTCGCCCTTTCCCCTGTAAGTCGTCTATTTGCTGTGTTCAATCTGTGATCTATGAAATCAATCTCACCACGTATTTTAGTTAAATTAGCCTGCTCAATTAATTTGGTTACCGTATCTCTTTGTCTTTTTATTCCAGAGATTCTTTGGGCCCTGCTTTTCGGTATTGATTGCGCGCCATGCATGTCGCTCAACCAACCTTCCAGAAGCCCAGCTGCCCACTGATCTGATCTTACTTCAGGAGCAAGAAGTATCTTATTTGAGCGATGAGCAAATCTAACAAATCCATCAGGCATACGTCTTGTTAAAATTGATTTAGGTTTCCAAGTCGAAAGTCGCACAACTAAAGACGCTTCTTCCAATATTTTATCATCCTGCCATGATAAATCAGATATTACAACCTTGTCAGACAAACGGTACAATATCTGCACCATGTCTTCATCTATCGACCAAACTGATAGGGCCTCTGGCTCCTCTCCAAAGGTCTCTAGAATCCATTCTAGCACTTCCGGGCTAACATCCTCCATGGCAATACCAGAGGGTGGTCATACAAGAACTAAACGACATGAATTTGAAATGTGATTGGCGCTTCGACGTAACATGGGAAGTGGTTTCCTCTCGGTAGAAATTGGCTGGACCGAGGTACTGCTATTCCTAATTACATGGTTTTTCGTTTTGAAATATTGGGAAAAAAGCGGAAAATTGGATGAATGGAACGCATCGAGGATTTTCTTTGGAATGGTTCTAATGGTCAGAACGAAAAAGGGACAATTGGCACTTGAAAAAGTCTCTAAACCAAGAAAATTTTGGAGGATTTATGGAGAGATATCGCTCTGGGTTTGCTGGGGTGCGATGTTAATTGTCGCTCTGGGGATAATTCTAGCGATTGTTTCTGCAATTTTGATGGGCAATCAAGCAGAGGCGAGACCTGTCTCTGAATTGGTTGCAATTCCAGGTTTAAGCCCCATTATTCCTCTAGGGTGGGGAATCATAGCGTTTGTCTTTTGTTTAGTTATTCATGAATATGGACACGGAATACAAGCGAGAGCACACGGTATGCGAGTAAGGAACTTTGGCTTGTTGATGGCGGGTCCAATACCATTGGGAGCCTTCGCAGAACCTGAATATACCGAAATTGCAAATTCACCGAGAAGAGAAAGGCAAAGGATGTTTGCTGCTGGACCGGCTACCAATATTTTTGCTGCATTGATTTTGATGTTGGTTTTAGGACAGGTTGCAGGGCAGTTTAATCCAGCAAACCCCGGAGTTCATTCAAGCCAAATAATCGCTGATTCAGGTGCAGATGAGGCCGGCCTAGAAGCATGGGATGTAATCACAACAATAAACGGCTCAGCCATCGAAGATACAAACGATTTTTCCGATATAATGGATGAATTACAAGCAAATCAAACAGTATATATGGAGGTAATAAGATACTCAAGCGGTGTTAATGAAACCCTTCAAGTAAATCTATCGGACAAATATGAGCACTACTTAGACTTGGGCTATAGTGAGGACTTAATCGAGAGCATGAATATTGAGAAGGGTGACGCATTTCTAGGAGTTGAAAACCTCGCTGGTGGAACGGCAGGAGTGGATAGATTAGCTGGCTGGGCCCATCCTGATTTTGAGAGCGGTCCACTAGGATATGTTGTAACAATACCAATCAATACTCTACAGATATTAATCACGCCTTTCGAATACAAAGGAATCGCAATACATCCTGCACAGGAAGATATGCTTGATTCTGGCGATGGTTGGCTTGCATCTTCAATAGGTCTAGATGGCCTTCTAATATTGGTTAATTTGTTATTTTGGCTGATATGGGTAAATATCCTATTAGGTTTCACAAACCTATTTCCAATGATTCCATTTGATGGTGGCCATCTATTCAAAGACATTGTACACGGAACAATGAGTGGTATTAGAAATCTAGGTAAAAAAACTGGATTGTACAATCTACATCCACTGTGGGTTGAGCATGTTACTAGGAAGGCATCTAGCTTATCCTCATTACTACTTCTAATGTTTATGGTATTCCTTATCGGAGCTCCATATCTATGACATCAAGATTATCTCTAACATGATTATCAGCTAAGTTTTTTTCGACTTTTTTAATCCTGCTTTCGAGATTTTTTAGCGGGCTTTCAGAATCTTTTCGACAAACTAATGCAAGAAATTTATGCAATGGCATTCCCTGTTCCCAGTCTAAAAACGGTTTCCCATTTCGACTCTTTGGCAGTTCTGGTATCCTACGAGTAAGCATACCTAACCTTCCACTCAATCTTCCTACATCTACTCTAAAGATTCTCCAAGAATCTCCTCTTACCCCTTTTAGACGGTATGCATAGAGTGGCATGAGTTCGCATCTTTTACCTTCATAGACCATTGCAAGATATTGATCCCATGTTCGACCAGACAAATATAACTTTGATTTCTTAGAAGATTTAACTTCGATTGGAAAGCATAAATCACCCCGAAGAGCGAGTAAATCTCCACTACCCTCCATCCCTGATCCTGCGGCTCTTACAACTAAAAAAGGCCTATCCATGACTTTCATTGCTCTTGCCTTTGCAACCGCATCGCAAGACCGAGTAACAGCATCAACGCCTTTTGGAATCCCTGCCAAAACTGTCCTTAGTTCTCTTTCGTAATGGCTTGCCACATTTGTTTATCTGTGTCAAACGCTTTTGATGATATCGCTATTTACGCGTCACATTGAAGCGTAATTCACCCATCGCCGTGCAATGCGAAGGATTGGTGTTAGGACTCAAAATTTTAGACTGTCCTTCCAAATTTTAAAAGAATTAAAAAGAAGGAAGTGCGATTTTGTAATGTTATCTGCCGGAGACTTATGGGATGGGGTATTGATAACTTCTCCTGAGGAAGCAAAAGGAGGAGATATTCCAGCAATTGAAGATGAAGTAGAAATCGCAGTTGAAAGGGCTATTCACGCTGGAAAAGGATTAGATTCTGCTTACAGGTTGAAATTCGGTGTAGACCCAGGACCAAGACCAGGACTGGCTTGGCTAGCAGACGGTATTGTAATTGGAAGCGCTCAATTGCAGAGTCTCGACCGTCTTGCTGAACATATAATCGGAATTGCAACTGCTGTTGAACACGCTAGGATGAGTGTAAATGTTGGTGATGGTGCCCCAATGATACGGGATCAGATAATCAATCTATTAATTATCAATGGTATTGAAACATATCAGGTTGATGAATATAAAACAAGTATAGGTTCAAGGTCAAAAGCCCATATTCATGCCGCAACAAGAATTGCGCTAATGGGTGGCATCAGGGTCAACAATGTAAGAGAGTTAAAACCCACAATAGGCGACTTGAAAGAAATACAGAGGCAATCAAGAATTCATAGTTCTGGAGACTTAACAATTTCAACTGAGTTGGCAAGAAAGGTTGCATGTGGTGAGATTACTATGGATGAGGCTATTAGGAGAGCCTGACTCGATATTTCTCTTTACCCTTGGAGTAAATAGTAATGTTTCCACTTGAGGAAACGCAAACAGAAATCGCTTCAGCTAATTGACTAATTGATCTTGCAGCAAGGTGGCGCCCGCCTTCTCCAGGTTTTGGGTTTATTCCTGCGGGCACCTGTACATATCTACCAGCGTCGCTTGCAACCCCTTTACTGTTGAATAGTATAGCACCATCCAACCAAGCAAATTCTGCCAGTGTTTCGTGATTATTTGGCTCGGTCACATTTCTTCTTCCCTCAGAATGACCTTTGAATGGGTTTAGAACTAAAGCAGTCGTATATCGACGCAATTTGGGAACCGATCCAATTGCGAATAACGCTCCGACTGGATGTCCTTCTCTCCCTCTCCCGCCTATATTACGAGCTAATTCCATAACTCTAGCCAAAACTTCGATATCGATATCATGCTCGTTTGATAATATTGCAAGTTTATTTGAAGTTAATGATTTGGCCTCAATAATTACTAAACCAATCAAAGGCTCTCCCAATATTGCAAGTATTCTGTCAGTTGAACTAAAATTGCCCTCTCCAAGCCCTTGCAAGATAAGATCATGTAGATTTACCAAAACAGATAATCCTTGAGATGATAGAGAATCCTCGAGTAGTTTCACGCCAATATCGGATTTGCTTAATTTGTCAAAAACGTTAGAGGATGAAGTTAGTGTTACCGTTCTCACACTATCAGGTAAAACCTCGAGAATTTTGTTAACTGTCCTTGAATTATTTGAAATTATCACTGATGCACTGAAACCTAATCGGTCACTATCAATAGCAGTTGATACTAATTTGGACAGGTCTACCAACCTATCACCTCAATCCATTGTTGTGTCTATTCCAGGTAGTTGATCCTCAGATTCCCTGTAAACTGTTCTCATATTGCCAATAAAGTTCCTTTCTTTGACAACGATATTGTATTCCTTTATTTTCGGATCGCTGTCACCATCCATGATTCCAAGAAGAGTTTCTAAGGTTAGGCGTGCGCCTTCTCTGTGTGGATA
>DAZU01000077.1:0-519 GCA_002507425.1 Euryarchaeota archaeon UBA53 | reverse complement strand
AGTAGCAAACAGATTCAAGTAAGCTTCTGGAAGAAGTTGCCTTCTAGCCTCATCTTGATTGGGTCTTCTACAATCTGGACTCACGACATGTATTATGTGATTAAATCGATTTTCAAGGTTGTATGGTTCCGAAACTACGTTGGTTGTGACCGGACAAGGTGGGAGATTCAATTTGCGTTGTTTTATGCTCACATCTTTACAGAATTCACGCAATTCTTCGCCCGCAGCCTTATGAATTTGAGCGTCAAGACCCTCTCTACCGGATAGCCTGTTATTTGCAGGAGTTATCACAGCGTCAGCCTCCTGCATATGTAAATCTCCGCCGATAACACGAACAACCCCCCATTTACATGTTCGCGCCATATACAACTCGACCATGATACTAGCAGGAGGGGTCGTCCTTCATATACACATTGACGATTTTAATAAAAAACTGAGGTTTTTACAATAGTCAGGGTATCGAAGTGACTTTGAACAATAGTTCTCTAGACAGCACATGCCCAATAAAGGGAAGGCGTT
>DAZU01000063.1 GCA_002507425.1 Euryarchaeota archaeon UBA53 | reverse complement strand
CGAACAATTGCTCGCGATTTTTGGTCAAGACGAACAGTTGCCATTGTGAAAACCGGCCACAGTTCTATGTATAACCTTATCTTCAACATCATGGAAAGAGAAAATTTAGTGTTAAAAACTTGAAACCGCATCATTCAACAATGTGATGATGGTCCCGGTGAGCGTGGATGGCATAAGAGCGGTTCTGATGGTTACAATCATGTTTGTAGCGCCGTTATCTGGATGTTTCGGTGAAGAAGTTGAGTCAAGCTCACTTAGTCAAGATAGTTTGAACGTTTATCCCTCTACTATCCCCGCAGGGGAATGGGTAGTCATAACGCTTAGAGCGGATGCAGACATGAGTGTCTTTGTACCCTATTTTATCCAAGACCCGGGTTCATTAAGGGCCCAAAATGGAACTGTGTTTGATTTGAAGAAAGGTGATTCTATCTCTATGAATGCTTTGTTCCCTCCGAGGAATTCTGACGTTGTGTTTTTGATTAGCGATTATGGTAGAGAGGATTGGCCAATCAGGGGGCCTGATGTATCATGGGATTCTTGGGCTAGCGGCGCAACCGATGGAGAATCCTCAATTAGTGCTGTTGAAAATCAAGATTCTGGAGGAGAATGGCGCTGGATAATTCCAGGGAATAATAGTGGTGGAGATGTTTCAATCAAGTATATAGAAACAATCAGGAACGAGCGCTCTGACCTCAGCGATGCTGACGGTGTTGCTGCTAGTGATGGATGGGTAAATGGGCGTGATGTGTATGAATGGGTCGAATTCATTACAGACGATACCCCGTGCACAGAAGCTCTGTTTGTAGGTTGTGGACCGGACCTAGCGAGAGGTTATCTTGACCGATGGGTTGGAAATGCAAACCCATCTTATGAGCACGCTGTGACATATTTCGAAGGGGTAATGCAAGGCTATGGATTAGACAGTGTGGAAGTGCACAGGTTCCAATCTAACACTGCATGGTCAGTAAATATCTGCGGCTACAAAGAGGGTTCGGTATACCCGGATGAGTGGTTAATCTTTGGAGCGCACTTTGACATCGCACCACCTATTGCTTACACTCCGGGCGCAGAAATTGGAATTCCAGGGTATGGGACAAGACATGGCGCTTATGACAACGCTGCTGGCTCCAGCATGGTTCTAACCACCGCTAGTGTATTGGCAAAATTCGATGCAAGAAGAACAATGGTTTTCTGCTTATGGTCATCTGAAGAAGAGGGCTTGTGGGGCTCTAGATCGTTTGCTAATGACTTACCAGATGGGGTTACTGTAAGCAATTATCTAAATCTCGATATGGCAGGTGTTAATTTCCCCGGAGACTACGCGTTGTCTGTTTATCTTGGTCCTGATGGAACGGGCGAGGAAATAGATCAACCCGGTATGTATCATTTGGCAGAATGGATAGGTGCTGATGCACTCGACTTAGGTTATGAAATAGAAAGAGGAAGGGAAGCTTGGCTTGAAGGTGGAGAAAGCCCACTTTGGGGGGTAGAATATGTTGACACTGTTGCAATTTACGAGTCGCCTACTGCAAGAAGTGACCATCAATCCTTCCAAAATATCGGCGTCGCGACATTAGGGTGGAATGGTTTGGTAGATGGATACCCATGTTACCACAGAGAATGCGACACGATGCAGACGATGATAGATTACATGGGAACAGATAATTCTACTGGAATCAACAACCTTGTCCATTCATGGGATATTGTTACCTGGTGGGCAGTCTATGCTTTCTTGCATATGGATCAGACACCAGTTCCAAATGAACTTTGAAAGACATTACCCCTCTATCACAGGAGTTTTATCATCCACCTCTGACCTGACCATTTTTGCCCAAAGGTATCTTGTTCTAATAGGTCTGCAAATACCTTTAGAACATCTTTTCTTTCTCAACAACTCATGGATTAGTGGTGCAGTTATTACCATCATTATCATACTATAATTGGACTTAAAAGATTATGAAACCTTTGATATCCTGTATCTTATCTAAGATTCAGTTTTACTTTCACATGGCCCTCCTGTGAGAATGATACTGTTCCGAGTTGCCCGAATTAACATAATGGGTAGAACTGTTCCAACTTGGAGAGATCGTATTGAAAGTGAGATAGGCACACTAAGTCGGTTTAATCGGGCGTTGAATCATGGAGATAGAATTGCTCTTGAAATATTAATTGAAGGTGTACGAAACAGAAGAGCAGCAGGAGGGATGATGCCCTCAGTAGATCCTTGGAAGCCTATGCTGGTCTCAATGTTGCTTGAGTGTTATTCGAAAATCGCAGAGTTAGAAAGGACGCTTGAGGATTTGTCCTCTGAGAGGTGAGATGTTTGCAAGGTTGGGTCATAGACGCCCAAATGAGTGAATCTGGTAATTCAATGGATGTCTGGATTCTAAGTAAAGGTGAAGGGATGAAGTTAATCTCTGTTCCTTGGACACCACACATACACGTTTGTGGAGAGAGAAGACGATTGGCTCAGTTAGAGGATTGGATAAAGTTATCAGAGATTTCTAGTAGATTCTCTGTCGGTTCTACGAGATTTGTTAAAAAACGACTTTCGCTTGACGAATATGAGATGCATGATGTATTGGAAATAAATGTCTTAAACTCTCGAAATATGAGAAGGTTAGCCGAGCATATTGAAAGTAAAGGTGGCTACAATAATTTTGATCTTTATTCTGTTGATGCCCACTTAGCGCAGCGTTTCTTTATCGAATACAATATTGCCCCTTTTGATTTTGTAAAATGGAATAATGGGTTCTTTTCTAAATTAAAAAATGAAACCGAGTGGCCGGATATGAAATCCATCGATTTGAGATTTGAGTATTCGTCAGACAATGGATTTCACAGCACTTCTTCTAGGTTAGTGAGAATTATTATATCTGAAGGAGTTGGTTTTGTAACTAATTACACGAGGCGCTTCACAATCGAAAACAACATATCAGATAGGCAACTAATAGAAGATTTAAATCAGAAAATTACGCAATTGAATCCTGACATTGTAACGACAAATGGAGGTGACGCCTTACATTTTAATTTTCTAGAAAATCTGTCGAGAAAAGAGGGCATTAAGTTGAATCTGAACAGGAAGGATTTGAATTTGAATCCAAGAACGATGTCTAGAGTTGTCCATTCTTACGGTCAAGTCATTCGTAAAGACGCTTATTTTCCTTTGAGCGGAAGGCTCCACATCGATTTCAAAGCGAGTTTCATAGTCAGGGAAGGGGGAATACTAGGCTTGTTTGAATTGAGTAAGCATTCAAGACAATCGCCTCAAGACATTTCTAGATTGTCTCCCGGTTCAGTCATCAGTGCGATACAAATGAGGATTGCTATGGAGGATAATGTCCTAGTGCCATGGAAAAAGAATAGGTCAGAAGATACCAAAACTGCTTGGGAATTGATGGTTGCAGATCGTGGCGGGCTCTACCTCGACAGCAAGCCTGGCGTATATTCGGATGTTATAGAATTAGATTTTGCTAGTCTATTCCCAAGCATAATTGCCACTCGAAATATTTCTCCTGAAACCTTGAATTGTGCTTGTTGTCAAGCAACAAATCAAGCTGCAACTACGGAAAATTACATACCTCTTCATCCAGATGATGCCGATTTATTATTTCGAAAACGCAAACGAAGTGCGTATTTCGCATCGAAATTGTTTCCGGTGACTAGTCAATCCGCTCTACGTGTTCCAGAATTAAAAACTCACACTTGTGCAAAAGTTCGAGGTTTTCTTGGAAGAGTAGTGTCCCCTATTATTGAGCGAAGGCGCATTCTAAAGTCTAAAGTCGTCCAGAAGGGCGATTCGTATGATTTGCAACAGAATGCTCTGAAATGGTTACTTGTCACATGCTTTGGATATACTGGATATAAGAATGCTAGATTTGGAAGGATAGAGGCACACGAAGCAATATGTGCATGGGCTCGAGAGATACTTTTGACGACAATTGAGGCCGCACAAGATGATGGGTGGACTGTTTTACACGCAATAGTGGATTGTGTGTGGATTCATAACCCTAAAATCGAATCAAGAGAAGATAAAATCGCTATGGCCAGAGATTTAGCCAAACGTTTGACTACCGAAATTGGAATACCTTTAGAGTTTGAAGACATCTACGACTTCATTGGCTTCCTTCCTAGCAGAATACATGGCTCTGGATCTTTAACTAAGTACTGGGCATATGGTGAAAATGGGCTGAAAGTACGCGGAATTGAGGCCAGGCAGCATTCGACTTGTGTCTGGATAAAAGGATTGCAGGAACGGGCACTTGAGATAATAGTTGAAGAGTGCGATCACGGAGAGGGACTACAATCTAAAACCATACAAATGAACATAGTGAAACTACTTCACGAACAGTTAGAACTTCTTTACAGCAATAAGATCTCAGCAAACAACCTAGTGATAACAAAGAGAGTCTCAAAAACAATTGAAGAATTTAGGGTAAATACGGATACAAAGTGTGCTCTCATGCGAGCGAAGGATTTGGGTCAGGATATTACTCCCGGAAGAAAGGTGAATTTCGTTGTCACAAAAAGCGAATCTAACCTACCTAAAACGAGAGTAATTCTGGCCGAAGAACTCGGATTTGTTGAGACTGTCGTTCCAAATTTATCATATTATACAGGCCTTGCTAAAAGAGCGATTTGGGCGATTTTAGGTCCATTTGGATGGAGTGATGAGGAAATCTTGTCCGGAAGGAAAGTCACAACATTACTCGATTTCTCCAGCTCCCTCATAAGCCAATCTACTATGGATGATTCTACTTGTTGATTGGCTTAACGTTTCTTGTTTTGACAATTCATATTGAAAACCTGAACTTCCACTCGGGAGATGAAGGAGCCACAATTTTCTCTTCCCCATGTAATTTTTGTATTGGCCCGAGAGTGTGGCATTGCAACGATTTGTTACAAGGGCTAGGAGGTCCCTGTGCCGCTTTGAATTTGCTCTTAATGCGGTTACGACTACCACAGATACTCGATGCTTTGTTGCGATTTTAGTTAGGTTTTTCATTGATTTACGCAGCAAGGATCTAGCCTCATAATCAATAACTTGAGTGTCAAGATGCATGGTTATCGGGCCATCGACTACTATCAACTTCGCTTTTGTGATACGGATTTCATCAACTAATCTATCGATAAGGTGAGTGAACTGATGTACTGTGAAACCTCGTCCAACAAATAACCCATGCAATAGTTGCTCAGGCTGAGAAAGGTTCTTTGGGAAATGCTTCATTATTCTTGAAGGGTCAAATCTACAGGCTCCGTCAATCCAGTGAACATATTCTCCCTGGGCCAGTGTCAAAGCTACCCATGCCTCAGCGAATGGTCGCATTAACTTTCCAGATAATCCTCCACCTCTCACTTGGTATACCATTCCGCTTCTAGGAAATATAAGAGATTCTTCAATAAATCGTTCTTGCCTTGTGGGTAAATTCCGAGCCATGGTTTCTTGAAATAAATTAGAGTAAATAATAGATCGTTAACAGTTAGATGAAAGTGAATCTAAATTTTGGTAATTGAATTACTACTAACGTCTAGTAGTAGCATTGAGATAGTTCAAGTCATACGGGATGCTATGCAGCGGCGAGTGACGGCAGCGTTTCTGACGTTGTTATTTTGCTTGGCACCGCTTGGGGGGTGCTTTGGAGAAGAGGGTAGCTCTGCCATATCAAATGGAGATGTGGTAATCACGCCTGAAACTTGGATTGGAGGTGAGTTTCAAGGCATAACTATCAGTGCGGAATCTGACCTGTCAGCATTCGTTCCCTATCTTATATTGAATCCAGAAAACGGTTTCGTACAAAATTCAACGGTCGTTGATATAAAGTCTGGAGAGTCGGTTCAATTGACTGTATTAGCCCCGCCACGGACAGACACTGCTGTGGTGCTTATTGGTGAATATGGAAGAGAAGATTGGCCGATTCGAGATCTAACCGAATCCTGGAAATCCTGGTATGCGAGAGATGGGTATGATCGCAACGACAATCAGGCGATTTCAAGGACTTCATCCAATACCTCATTCGACGCTGTTTTACCTTCACCAGGAAACAGTGGTGATGTTATTGCTATTAGACTTGGTATAGAACGTCAGTTCAAAGCTGCGTATGATGAATCTGAAGGAGGTAGACACTCAACGGGAATTGTAGATGGAAGGACCGTTTTGAATTACATTAACGTCATGTCTGATGAAACTCCATGTGCCGGCCCGGAAGTTGTAGGTTGCGGGCAAGATTTTGCCTTAGGTTACTTGGACAGGTGGGCTGGTCAAGGAAATGCCGCTTACGAAGATGCTGCCCAGTATTTAATTAGAGAATTGGAAGGATTTGGTCTCGAAGTCATTGACCATAGATATGAATACACCTCTCTAACGACAGGTCAACAAAATGTGGAGTCATACAACGTATGCGGATACAGATTCGGAGAAGTCAATCCCGACAAGTGGATGGTTTTTGGTGCCCATTTCGACATTGCTCCACCTGCCAATGCGGGATTAGTCTCACCTCACCTTCCCGGTGTGGGAAGAACATATGGTACAAGAGTAGGTGCTTATGATAATACAGCAGGAACAAGCATGGTCCTGACAGTTGCCGAAGCAATGGCTAAGTTTGCCACCAGGAACACTATGGTCTTCTGCCTGTGGTCTGGTGAAGAAGGTGGGAAGAGGGGCAGCGATTATTGGACTGAAGAACATATCTTAGAGGATAATCCGAATGTCGAGGTCACTAATTATGTCAATTTAGACATGGCTGGAGTTAACTGGCCCGGTGGAGGAGGGGCTCCCTGTGGTGGTAATCACGGCGGTGGCGAGCCTAATTGTGACCCGGACCCTCAAATCGACCCGGATGGTTATCCTAAGGATGAGGAGGTGTGGCCAATGCGTGTCTACATTGGACCAAGCTTGGACCATGATGTAATGAATCAGCCAGGTATGGTTAACCTAGCGCTTTGGATTGGTTCCGACGCAATTGGTGTTGAAGAACAAATGTCAACTCTGACTGGAGAAGGTCACGCTGCTGATACGTGGAAAGTTGATGATTGGTTGGTTAAAGACAGGCCTGAAATTATAATCTATGAGGATACTACAGCAAGGTCAGACCACGCTTCATTCCAAGATAATTTGGGAACTGTTACGATGGGATTCGGTGGATTAGTCGATGGTTATTGGTGCTATCACCAAACCTGCGATACAGTAGATGAGATGGTTGACTGGATGGATACAACTGGTAAGGACTACGGAGAGGAGCAAACTGGAACCAGTAACCTGGTAGATGCATTGGACACTATAACGTGGTGGGCAACCTACTCTTTCTTCCAATTAGATGAAAACCCGGTTCGCAGCGCATATCTGGAATAATCAGAATAGCCCTGCAATCTTTAGCGCAGCATGATCTATCGGACTAAAGTTACCAGACATCCATAGATAAATCAAGATTACAAACAAAAAGAAGAATTGAAACCAGATCGGCTCGGACCAATCTTTGACTTTTGCACCGTCTAAAGGCCCGAATGGAATCATATTGAAAAATCCTAAACCAAGGTTGAAAAATATCCACCAGTATACTATTCCACCTACCATGGCCTTCAGATTTAAAGCTCCACCATCTATGAAACCAAGATCGTTATTTGCATACTGTTCTGCTCCAGTTAGGCCCAATAATACGCCACCAAAGACAATCCCAAGTACGAATAAAACAATGTTAACGATAGGCCCTGCGATTGCAATGTGGCCATTTTGTTTTCTTGTAACTAACCCTGCAACCAAAACTGCCCCTGGAGCCATGAATAGTATACCCGTTAACGCTACAATCATAATCCCAAACTTTAGTCCGCCAGGATCAGCTCTAAACTCCGCCCAGCATCCATACTTCTTAGCAGCAATTTTATGTCCTATTTCATGCAGTAAAAATGCAGGTCCGACAGCCAACAGCATGACCGGCATTGAGATTAGAAAAACAGCAACGGTTGGACCTAAATTATCACTGTAATCTACCGACAATAATCCCCCTAACCCAGTTGCCATCGCTATGCCAAGTGCAATAGTAAATGCCGCAGTTGCATAGAGAAGATGCATCTTTTCTTCACTACTGAAATGCCATAAATTGCCCTGATGCATTTGTGCGGGCGTGTTTGAATTTATACCAGCAAATCCTCCTTTAGTGTCGATGTGAATTGTGCCGCTAGCGGTTTGGTGAGCGTGAATACGGTGAATCTTGCGGCCTGGCTTTGGGAAAAAATCATCCTCAAGGATATCAGCCCTAGGGTCCCTCGCCATGCCATCTATCATTAGAGGGGGGGATTTGAACTCTCGCTTGAAACCAACAAATAATGCCCTCTATAAACTAGGAAGTATCGCTAAAAGGTAAGCAGGCTAGTAATAATTGTGAGGAGCGTTTTGTCATGGGAGGTAATTTAGTCGATCTTTACAATGACATAATTTTCCTTTACCGCTCTGGTATAGAAATTAATAAAATCGCAGAAATCAAGAATGTGGAATTAGAATTAATCAATGAAGTTCTATCATCAGTGGTAAGTCAGACTAAAGCAAAGAAGAAAAGGAATATCGTTCAGGAAGTCGGTAATCAAAATAAGTGGAAAAATGAATTACCAGCAGAAGAAATACTGCAGATCATGGCTGAAACCCTAGCACCTGAAGAAAGACATGATGGCCAAAGAACTGTTCCAAGCCGTCCTATTCCTTCTGTTGATAGATCAGATCGTCCTGGAGAGGATAGCGAGATGGTTGACCGTTTAGAAGCTGAAAGAGTCGCATCAAAAGCCCCAAAGGACCTAAGAAAAGCTGTAGAATCTGCTACATTAGATGAAAAGAAGAAGCGTAGATCTGACTGGGAAAAAATTA
>DAZU01000017.1 GCA_002507425.1 Euryarchaeota archaeon UBA53 | reverse complement strand
GGTATAAACCATTGTTTTACGTTGTTGCTACTCAACATGCTGTTGCTTGCTGGTCAGAGGAATTTTGTTCACTATCTTGTGCCTCGTTTGAAGTCCAAGAAAATTCAATCTGCGTACTTGCATCTGTGTATGTTTCCCCCAACAGATTCACTATTTCTATCTCAAATGTGTAACAACCATCATCATCATAAAAATCATCTCTTGCGAGGTTTCCAGCATCTGTCCCAGGCATCAAAACCCAACCAGACCAGAATTCTCCCAACCCGTTAACAGTACCCTCGTTGGCTGTGATAGAGTCGTATGTATACACAATACTGTTTCCAAATTTTACCTTGAGAGTAGCAGTCCAATCTGATACAATTGTTTTTGGAGTAGTTCCTGTAAAGTAGTTATTACTAAAATCAAATGCAGCATCTGGGTCTCCTAACCCAATAATCATCTCAACTGCAATACCAGTATACTCCTTTTCGCCGTTGGAATCAGTAGTGTAGACTTCGTTAACTCTAACAAACCCTGTATCTACCTCTCTCAACATAATGTCATTGAAGCTGAAACTGTCATTTCCGCCCTCTGAATCGATTTTTATCTGATAGTCGACTTTACTTCTATCGTTCATATCTTTAGAATTGCCAGCCCAAAAATCAGCCAAAGAAATTGAGTGGCGACCTCTATCTCTGTCGATTTCCAAACTACGGCTATATTGAACTTCACCATCCACCAATAATTCTAGGTCATATTCCATTCCGCTTGGGCCGTAGAAAAGCAAATCAATCTCATCATTATCTCCATCAAGTGTCACCGATGAAATAGTTACACCGCCACCTACATTCATGAAGATCGTGCTCACAATTGTTACAATAAACAAGCCAGCAAAAGCAAAAGCAGTGAGTATTAATTTTACAGCAGACAAATCGGCTTTAACATAATCAGCACCATTGAATAGAGCCCATCCAAATAATAAAGCAGCAAAGGCGATTAAGTAATCCACCAATGTGGCATATAGCCAGCCAACTTGTATTAGAAGGAATACACTAACAAGTAACCCAATTATTCCTGCAACCTGTAATGAAATTGTTATCTTCTTATCTACAACGAGTTTTTCTTCAGTAGTAGCAAATGGAGTTACAAGATTCTCGTCTTTAGTAATTTCTACTTCTTTTGCGGTTTCATTAGCTTTGTCTAAGAGGCCACTCATCTTATTCACCCAATCTTCCTGTGCATTTGTAACACGCAAATTACTGTGTTATCAATAAAACCCTTGATTTTGGGTGTATAAGTAACAATTGGTTTGTTGATTCAAAGACCCGGGGCTGATTCACGCCATTCGGCTTCATCATCATCATCGTCATCATCCATGCCTCTTCTAGCGATTACAGCTGCTGCCATTCCTAGCATAGCAAGGGATGGAATCAATTCAAAGCCTGGCAGGTAAACTCCACGAACATAGATAGTTACCATCTGGGCCATTGAGTTACAGCCTGTTGTTTCGTATCTGCAGGAGAATTCAGAGATCGCCTCAAACTCTAGAGTATGGTATTCATCTGTCCAACCCTGATTCTTTGGAGTTCTAACCATAACACGGACCTTCATAGGGGCAGCCATGCCATCAATTTCCACTGAAACTAGCGGTATTGATATCTGGAATCCCTTGTCCTCGAGTTTATCCCTTGAAGTGTCCGTCACTCCTACCTTGAATTTGTCAGCCCAGTTTCCTTGGTTGTAAACCTTGAACTCAAAGTTGTGATCGGTCTTTGGTGATAATTGCAAGAATGGTTCAGTAGCCTCAACTTGGAGTCTGCTGAATTGTAAGATGTTGATAATCATCTGGACTTGCGATTCTGCAATGTTGGGCGGTGGAACACCGTTTGCTTCTACCACAGTTGCAGTTACTATGAGGTTGCGACCGGACATGGTCATTCGCTGGTCGGCTCTTACTGTTGTCTGGAATTCTGATTCAGCATTTGGACCGAGAGATATCGTTCCTGGCGCTGCTACAACTAGTCCATCAGCTGAAACTTGAATTTGAATTCTTTCAGCGTAAGTGTTGGGGTTTGTAACTCTGCAATTTGCGAATCCAGTCAAAGTAGCACCGGGGTAAACTGGAACGTCAACCGCACCACTAGGGTTTGGAGACAGACACTGCAAATCCACTGCTGGAACAGATACCTGAGCAGCAGCTGGCGTCACTATAACTAGGGTGCTTGCGAAATATACAGCAAGTAGAATTAAACAACGTCGTAATGCCTTCATCATATCACCTATACCCAAGCCACACCCACGACCCTCATAACCGTTTTGGGAACTTGCCTTGTGTAAAACGTCAACAGCGTTGCTTTTCAAATACGGGACATATTCTTAAGAGTAGGCTTTTTCGACGATTCATCAGAGGGATAGAATGATAGAGAATTTGAGTATAGAAGCAGAAGCACATTGTGACGGACCGTGTGGAGTATATGACCCTGCTAGCGCAAGGGTTGCAGGTGAGGCTGTTCAATCCATGACAAAGAAGATGATTGCGCTCGCAGCAAATCACGGTGACGAATCTAACTCTGCCGCATATCTAAACACAATGAGCAGATATGCAGCAATCAAAGAAGAAGAAGCGCAGAAATGCAAAGATGAATTATTGGTTCTTTGGACAGATTTCTTCAAACCGCAGCATCTAGAAGCAAATCCAGATCTTCACGACACTTTTTGGCAGGCTGCAAAATTATGCTCAGCATGCAAAGTTGAAGTTTCTGCGGACCACGCCCAGGAACTCATGGACGCTATTGAATCGATACACAAAATGTTCTGGTCGGCAAAAGGCCGTGAAGTTCCATGGATTCGCGCATCATAAGTGTTTCAATAAAAGGCGACTCAATGTGGCCAACATACAATGACGGTGACGTGCTAGATTGCATAGAGTATGATAATCAAGACATCAAAGTAGGAAATATTGTGGTTTTCCCACATCCATTCAAAACTAACATCGTGTGTGTAAAGAGGGCTAAGAAAATAGTTGACAATATGATATTCGTCGAAGGAGACAATCCCGATCCTCTGGCAAGCGAAGATTCTCACAACTTTGGCCTAATCCAAATCGATACGATTATTGCACTGAACATTAACTGACTTATCTCTGTTCAAAGCAATCATAATCTATCAGGAAAGTAGTAGCAAGTAATGTGTATCTTTCTTCAAGTGATAGATTATCATCGATGAATTCGATTGTAAAAGTATCTGCTTGGGTGAACATCATTTTCAAAGCACCTTCATATCGCTTCATGATTCTTGCGACGTGAATTCCACCTTTCTTAACATCAAATTTGAAGTTGCCCCACTGAAACAAACTGCTCGAGATTGTGAAAGTAGGTATACCCATCACACTTATGGAATAATTTCTTCCAACCATTGAAGTTCTTTTTGCTCGACCCACTTCCTGCCCACCTAAAGTTGCAGATATCTCCGAAAATATCCATCTGAGTGGTTTTCTAAACTCGCCTAGCTCGTAACCATCATTTCCAAACAGTTTGACGGTAGCTGATCTAGCATTGTTTAGTATGTTACGCAACAAAAAACCACCTACTCCGCCTGATATTTCAGCGGATTGTCCTAACCTCTCTCCACCCGGTGCGTGAAGACAATACTTGTTTCCAGTATCAATTCCAATCATCACATTGCTCAATTCAACTTCTTGTTGGACAATTATTGCTTTTTGTTTCAATATGCTTTGTAAGCGCTGGTCCATGTAACCCCCACCCCATTTTTCCTAGTAAAACATTGGGCGACAGAGAGGAATTGAAGTGGACCCGGAGGGACTTGAACCCACGACCGCCCGGTTATGAGCCGGGTGCTCCACCAACTAAGCTACAGGTCCGGAGCATGTTATCTCAAGAGGTTGGTAGTCTTGACTGTGACGGCTTGATTACTTCTCTTGCAACAACTTCGCACATGTCTCTAACGTCCTCTGGAATAAAAATTAATGCCTGTTCTGAAGGCAATGATAAACTTTGAATTAACGGGGACTGCTCGATAACGTCTCTACCGTCTTCTAGGAGTATTCCTTGTGAATATGGCATGTATCCTTTTTTACGAATACTTGCGGTTATTATGTCATCTCTAGAATATCCAGCTTTGGTGACAATTGGCAGAATTTTCGGGATTACAATCGAACTCATCTCTGCGTCCAATTCGCCGATTCTGATAGATTTGTGATAATCTCTTCTCGACACAAGTCTACTTGCGTATCCAGATAATTTCTCATCTTCATGCTCAGCCCAATCCATCAGAACGCTATTTATGTCTGCATCAGTTACCCTCACATATTGCTTTACAGTGAGCTTCTCGTTACAAAGCATGTTCCAGAGAGGGGGACTCAAATTGAGTTTATCCTCTTTTGCAAGCTTTCTTGCTCTAGATAATACGCGAACTAAATACTCTTGAGTCAATTGGTTAACCTTATGGAAATACACTTGATTGTAAAGATGATACCTAGTTACTAGATAAGCCTCGATTGCAGGTAATCCCCATTGCATTGCGTATAGATGTCCATCGCTACCGACTCTTAGTGCTCTGATTACTCTTGAATAATCAAATCCTCCAATTTGAGCGCCGGAATTTGCTTGATCCCTAATCATGTAATCCATTCTGTCAACATCTAACTGACTACTCACAATTTCGTATAAGAACGGGGATATTTCCTCTCCCTGATATACATTTTTTCCTCCATATAACGCAAATAGTCGACCAGTCCTTTTCTCTCCCAATACTTCCCGAATAGCGATGCCTATCTCCGTTTCTTTGGATTCCAGAATTTTCCTTCCCCATTCCTCATGATTGTGAAAATTAGCAAACACTTTGTCTGTTTCCAGAAGATGAGAAAATGGAGCGTGCCCGACGTCGTGAAGCATTGCTGCAATTGCAACTAATTCCGCATCATCATCTGATATTATACCTGGTTGAACTTCACATAGATGTTCGCACAACACCTTCGCTAGGTGATATGCCCCTAAACTGTGTGAAAACCTCGTATGTGTAGCAGCAGGGAACACGTAATGACATGTTGCCAACTGCTGAATATTTCTGAGTCTTTGAAATTCTTTTGTATCAATAAGTTTTGCAATCTTTGCAGGGATGAGTATATCGCGATGAACTTCATCACGTATTACACGGTCCCTCATGTTCCCCGCTCACGCATCTAATATCAAGTCCTTTCCCTGCGTAAGGCATATTCAACGACAAGCACTGGAAGGTGCATGAGCGAGAGTGCGCAGTTAGACGACGCTGACTCTAAA
>DAZU01000012.1:9810-13292 GCA_002507425.1 Euryarchaeota archaeon UBA53 | reverse complement strand
CTAAATGAAGTTTTAACCAATTGGTATATTACAGTAATTAAGTGAAAAGGCGATTCCTTGAAATGTGCCATAGTGGCCCGATTGAAACAGGAGAGGGGTCATGTCTGACGACACGTTTCAAGATGTATTGCCGGACCCTGACCCCGAACAGACGCTTGAATGGCAGGAAGCGATTCGTTCTGTAAGTGATGCATTGGGGCCCTCTCGAGCGCTTCGTCTTCTGTTACAAACCATAGGCGCAGCTAATAGCGAAGGCACGAGCATAGATGTTGTCAACACACCATATCTCAATACCATATCACCAATGAACCAACCCCCTTACCCTGGAAACCTAGAAATGGAAAAAAGAGTTCATGGAATTATCACATGGAATGCCATGATGATGGTAACAAGGGCAAACAAAGCAAGTGATGGAATAGGTGGACACATCTCCACCTTTGCGTCAACATCACACCTCTGGGAGGTTGGTCAAAACCACTTCTACCGAGGTAAAGACTTAGATGGGTGGGGAGACCATGTATATTGGCAAGGACATGCAAGTCCGGGAATATACTCAAGAGCTTGGCTTGAGGGGCGACTCACTCGAGAAAATGTTGACAATTTTAGGATTGAATGCAACGGAAATGGGCTCTCCTCATATCCGCATCCAAGATTGATGCCAGAGTTTTGGGAGTATCCAAGTGTATCAATGGGTCTTGGAGGAATGACGGCTATACATACAGCTAGATTCAATCGTTATCTCTCCAGTAGAGGATTGGCAGACACATCGAATTCGAGAGTCTGGTATACTATGGGGGACGGGGAATCAGATGAACCGGAGTCTCTTTCTCAACTCTCTTTAGCTGGAAGAGAAGATTTAGGAAATATGATAATGGTTATGAATTGTAATTTGCAAAGGTTAGATGGGCCAGTGAGAGGCAATTCTAAGATAGTTCAGGAACTTGAGGGGAGATTCCGAGGATCGGGTTGGAATGTTATCAAAATATTGTGGGGCTCAATGTGGGATGATATATTTGCTCGAGATTCTGAAGGTATTTTGGCTAACAGACTAGATGAAATGGTAGACGGAGATGAGCAGAGAATATTCACCAGTGATGCTAAAACATTCAGAGATGAATTATTCAACACTCCGCAATTAAAGGCTATGGTATCTCACTTGAGCGACGAGGATTTGGAGAAGCTCGCATCAAATCTTGGGGGCCATGATATGATTAAGATTAATGCAGCCTATGCCGCAGCGGAATCTATCAATGACAAGCCGACAGTTATTCTTGCCAGAACCATAAAGGGGTATGGCCTAGGTCCTGCATTTGCTGGAAAAAACTCTACTCATGGAAAGAAAAAAGCCGATGTTGAAACTATAAAATGGATGAGAGATGACTTGGGCTTGGATTTTACAGATGAGGAGTTGGAGAACTATCCGTTTATAGAGCCTGAGACAGTCCCAGAGGCTGTAAATTATATCAAGTCCAGGCGGAAAGCCATGGGCGGTTTTTGTCCAGAAAGACGGTCACCTCCAAGCGACCTAAAACCTCCTGGTCCAGACGGGTATTCTACGTTTGATGAGGGGACAAAAGGAGAGATGCAGGTATCTACAACAATGGCCTTTGTTCGTCTACTTAGTGTTTTGATGAAAGATAAAGAAATTGGAAAAAGGATAGTCCCCATAGTTCCAGATGAAGCAAGAACCTTCGGTATGGATCCTCTATTTGCACAGTATGGAATTTATCATCCAGACGGTCAACTGTATACTCCTGTCGACCACAAGATGTTAATGAAATACAAAGAAAGTGAAAAAGGACAATTGTTTGAGGAGGGCATTTCAGAGGCAGGAGCAATGTCGACATTCATTGCTAGTGCAACATCTTATTCAACACAAGGCTCAGCAACAATTCCGTTTTACATATTTTACAGTATGTTTGGGTTTCAACGGGTTGCAGATTTGATATGGTCTGCCGCTGATCAGCGGGCTAGAGGGTTCCTGATTGGAGCAACAAGCGGTCGCACAACACTCAATGGAGAGGGTCTTCAACATCAAGACGGGCATAGCTTGTTAATGGCACACACAAATCCAGCAATTAGAGCCTATGATCCAGCGTTTGCATTCGAGCTTGCCACAATTATTAGAACAGGTATAGATGAAATGTTTGTTGAAAACAAAGACGTCCTATATTACTTGGCAGTGTATAACGAAAACCACCCCATGCCTCCAAAGCCATCTGGTGTTGATGAAGGCATTGTTAAGGGAATATACAAATTAAGAAGCGTTCCGAAAGGAGAGGGGCCCGTCGTCCGATTAGTTGGCTCAGGCCCAATTATGCTGCAATTGCTGGCAGCAGTAGAAATCTTAGAAACCTATGGAGTTCGCTCAGAGATATATTCAGCAACCTCGTATGGGGAATTGCGCCGAGAAGGATTAGAGTGTGAGAGAGAGAACAGACTTAATCCAGGAAAGGACAAAAAAATATCCTACGTAGAAAAAATCCTCGGCGACGGAACTTACCCCACTATTGCTGTAAGCGACAATCAAATTGCAGTTCCAGACATGATTAGGCAATGGGTCGGAGGGGATTACACAATTCTTGGCACAGATGGCTTTGGACGTTCAGACACCCGGCAGAACCTCAGAAGGTTCTTCGAAATAGACGCGCAGCATGTAACAATTGCAGCACTATCTGCACTAGTGAATAGTCACGAGATAGACATAAAAACATATGATAAGGCCGTCAAAGATTTAGCAATCTCCAAAGAAAGGGCAGACATAACATCGTTGTAAGACCGTGAAAAACTTCGGCACCAATACGGTATTTTCATATCACAATCACATGTTTGTGAAGATTAGAACACCTGCAATTAAGAAAACTAAGAACATTATTATCGCAATAACCCGCAGAGGTAAAATGAAACTCTGTGGAGAATCGTCTTCATTGTCCATTACACTTGTTAAACAGTGGGATTCTAATACCTTTGTTCAAGCATTAAGCAACAATTGTTTATTTTACTGAACCGGGGAACTTTCCACGGATTCGCAACCAGGTCTCAGATCCAAAGGTAAGTGCATAGAGGGATGCCAACCACAAAGTAGGCCTTGTCCAGAAACCACTAGGATGGTCGAACAAAAGTATACACAACCAGGTTAGTGTGAAAAAATCTAAAATCCATCTAAGTCCTGATAATATTTGTTTTGAGTTTGATTGCATCTCAGTGATTTGAGTATCTGTTAATACTGCAGTTAGACCTTTTAGTTTTGATAAAGCATTACCGCCATTCCATCTTATACGCCCAAGTTTGAATCGATTCCAGAAATCGATAATTAGGAACAGAGTAACCCATACAACGACCACCTCAAGAAGCGGTTCTGCACCAAATAAGTCCAAACCATTGAATGACCAATACAATAGCCCCCACAACCATCCAACTATGAAAATCTGTGAGGTTCTCGCAAATTGACTTAATTTCCTCAGTAGTTCAGCATCGTGTCC
>DAZU01000012.1:4527-9400 GCA_002507425.1 Euryarchaeota archaeon UBA53 | reverse complement strand
GAATCTCTCCATTCAAGAAGTAAGGCAATCAGAGTCCAACCTAATACCAATGAGGTTGTCGCATTTACTGTTGCCTGCATTACATATAGCGGATCACGGCCATCTTTCAAAACAGACAATCCACCCATCAATCTTACTTCAAAAGCCGAATCATCCACAACTCCTTGTGCAGCGGCAGTCATGCCACCCACTGATTTCAATCTTGCAGATTCTACGATTCCCTCGGAATCATGTTGATTGTCACCCCACTTGGAACCTCTTGCAGCTGCATTAGCAGCACCTTTACCTCTTGACTTTCCTTTACCGGAACTTCTTGCTTTTGCCCAAGCTCTAATTTCAAGGCTAGTAGCTTCTTCAACTTGGTCTTCGTTGAGAGGGGAACCGTGATCGGTGTACAACCATCTACATTGTATTGGAACCGGAGCAGGATCGACGTCTGGAGCAACCATTTGAAATTGACCAGGCCCCAGAGTGGGTAATTGTCGAACAAGATCTTGATCTCCTCCACTTTCTTTGAGTAGATGCCTCACTTTTTCTACATCTTGAGGCTGGGTGAATCTTCCTATGAATGTAGTATTGGCTTGTGCCAAAATTTTGTAGTCTACATCTGAAACGTTTTGCGTCGCTAAAACGCATGCTACCCCATACTTTCTTGCTTGTTTAAAAATTAATTTAATTAGGTCCTTAGCAGGCGGATTTCTTGGGTGTGGAGGAAGATATGGTGCCACTTCATCCATAAAAAATAGTAATTTTAATTCCCCTTCGGCAGGTTGTTGTGTTAACATCCAGTCATATAACTCTCTAGCGAGTTCCTGAACGAAATACTGCTTTTGAGCTTCGTCTTGTATAGTGTTTAGATACACAATGTTGAGGGGGACTTTTCCTGGCATTGCGGGCTCGCAGAAAGAGTCGATATCTATTGGAACGCCATTAGCAAATAGAAGTTGGTTAACGCCGCTACTGAATGCTGACAACCTTCTTGCTAAATCATTACGTGTTGATTTAGGCAACATATCATCATAGTCTCTAAGCCCGTGTTCAAACATAATTTCGTCCCATGTAGGAACCTCTGGCTTTTCTTCACCCTCAATATCAATGAAAGCCTCGGGATAAAGCGCTCTAGTGAAATTTTCTTGTGGCTCTCTTACTACTTTTGATAGGCCTCTGAAATCGCTGACATCCAGACCCAGTCTTGTTCCATTTACCAATATCTCGTATAGAAATGGCTTGACAACCTTTCCTTGGGTTTTCTCTACATCAAATCCCGCAAGATTACTAAAACCAGCAGCTACCATGTCCCATGCAGTAATCGCTTCTTCGGGGTCAAGATCAGCTGGTGGTGCGCGAAATGGATCTATACACAGTGGCAAACCCTTTGATCTTAAAGGAGTCCATATTCTAACCTCCATTTTTTCCATCAACTTTTTCATTCGGCTGACTTCTCCACCTTGCTCTGCAAGTGACCTCTCATCTATCGCAAGAGCTAACCTTGCTAGATCTCCTTGAGGGTCGAGTATCAGTGCAGGAATACCTGCCAAGGCAGCCTCTTCAATTACGGTCTTTGCCATTACAGTTTTTCCAGAACCAGTCGAACCAAGCATTGCAGCATGTCTGGCTAAAACCATTTTATCGATTTGGATTATTTCTCCGTTATCGCGCCTTTCTCCAAGCAACATCCCCTTTGCTTTGATTTTCCTGTTGGTCTTTGGAGAGGGGGTCTCAAGAATATCCCTAACAAGGCCTCCCAAGTCTTGAGAATCCTCTTCGGCCATAAATCACCCAGTAATGTTCGCCCTCTTGAGGATGACTGCATCACCAGAGTATACGGGACACACTCAAGGGGGTGAACAGATTCGCCACATCATGTCTCGCATTCCGCTTGCCGTTCCATTTTGGGATGAGGAGTGCGAAAAAGCCGCAATTAGAGCATTATCTAGTGGCCAATGGGTAAAAGGTCCAGAGGCAAAAAAATTTGGAAAGGAATTCGCAGAATGGTGCGGCGCAATCACCGCAGTTCCATGTCATAGTGGTTCGGCTGCGCTTTGGGCTGCAATGCGGGTGTTGGAAATAGGACCTGGTGACGAGGTAATTGTGCCCGGGATGACATTTATTGCAACTGCAACATCGGTAAGCCTTGTTGGGGCGCAACCCGTTTTTGCTGATATTGAAAAGGACTATTGGTGCATATGCCCCGACGACATCATATCAAAAATAACACCAAAAACAAAAGCAATAATCGGCGTTCATATATTTGGACAAGCTTTCTCAAGTAGGCTTAGAGAAATCTGTGATCAAAATGGCCTATGGCTCATAGAGGACGCCGCACAAGCTCACGGAACCACTCTTGCTGGGGTAAAGGCTGGAGCGATTGGAGATGTGGCTTGCTTCTCTTTTTTCCCTTCAAAAAATATGGCTGTCGGAGGTGAAGGTGGTATGATAACTACAACTGTCCCAGATTTGGCAGAAAGGTTGCATATGATTGTTAACCATGGTAGAACTGACACTCTTGAGTCTGTTGAGTTGGGAACGAATTTGAGGATGAGTGAGGTTTCAGCAGCGATAGGGCGAGTCCAATTGAAACATATTGAAAAATGGATAGATAAGAGGAGAGAAAATGCATCGATGATCAACGGAACCCCGATGGTCCGGGAAAATACTGAGCATGCCTGGCATCAATTGTGCATACTCTCTGAAAATCCGGGCAATTTGATCTCAGATTTAACCAATGCTGGTATAGATGGAAGGGTTTACTATCCATTGCCGTGCAATAAACACTCTGTTTATTCAGGTCACCCGCAACATCGGATAAGTTTGCCAAATTGTGATGAATTGGCTTCTAGGCTGGTAGCAGTGCCGGTTCATCCAGCACTTCATCAAGGCGACATTGAAAGAATCAATTCAGTTTTGCGTCTCTAATCATGTTTGAAAGTGAAGCATTTGACCATCCTCTAAGATAGGTGACTTCGAGTCCGACCCACTCAGGAATCGCAATCAGTTGGTCTTCACTTCTCAACTCAACCTCTGCTATTACTATGCCCGAAAGTGGGTCCTCAAATTCGTCAATTTCCCACAAAATGTTATCATTGCTTTTCCAATAAAATCTTGTCTTAGCTAATGATGGCAGGCCACTTAGTGGCAGTGCATTGTAAATATCGATAGGGATTTCCCATTCAAACTCAGACGCTGTTGCCCCAACCCTATTTCCCTTTCCTGTAAGAATAGCAACTTCATCTATTAGGCGAATTCTCCATATTGTAACATCACTAATTTTTCCTGGTTCTTTAGCGAGAACAAAACCATTCCACCTTATCTCGCCGTCAATATGTTTCACATTGTCTAGGTATGTTTGGAAAATCTGACTCTTATTTTTCCCTCTCCACGGTTTTAGGCCACGTCCGTCTACGAGAAACCTCCTCTCGATTTCAACGCCCATCAATTCTCATCCTCTATTTTTTGGGATCTAGCCTTTGACATAATTTCATCATCTAGGAACCAAAAAGTAGGGGTTTGCGAAACATGTTTGTCCCAGTGTTGGACAGTTCTAGCCCAGATTTCAGAATCAGCATTTTCTTTGCAATAATTTAGAACCCAATCCATTTGTTCTTGCAATTCAGGATCTTCCGGAGAATTTCTTTTCAGACTCTCAGCGGTCATTGCCATATTCATCATGAACATAGGAGATAGGGCATATGTCCAGAATGGGTTTCTTTCGAAGTCAACACTTCTCTGGGCCGTCCACAGTGAAAACACCTTATCATAGAAATAACCAATACAGAGAACGATTAATACCAGTCCGAAGAAAATTCCAAGTAAGCCTAGATACGTTGATGGAATTCCTAAAAATGAGTTATTAAAACAAAGCCCCTCATCACAAGAATCGGAAAATCTCCAGCTTACATAAGGCCACAGCAGCAATGTGAGAGATGACCCTAGCAATCCCATCGATATTATGGATTGAGACTGCTGCATGCGCCAATATTGACGCATCACCCATTTCTTGACCGGGCTGATACCTGCCTTTGTCATGATTACTACCCCTGCACTAATCATTCATATCTTCATGGGTATAATTTACTTGTTTTACATCAAATGTTTACACACTAGATATAATTGGGCAAGTAATAGTAAAGACGTAGGTTAATAGCAATAATCATCATGTTATTGCATTACTCACCTACATGACAAGAGTGGCTATCCTAGGGTGCGGCAGGTGGGGGAAAAATCATCTAAAGACACTAGCTAGGTTGCGAGCAGAAGGAATTGTGAAGGAAATAATTGTCATTGACACGTGTAAAAAAGCAAGAAGCGAAGCAGTTCTAGCTGACAGTACACAACCTGACCTAGAATCTCTGGAATCAGACCTAGTAATTATTGCAACACCCCCAAGATATCATTTACAACAAGCTATGGATTTGATATCAAAAGGGTTTCACGTTCTTGTTGAGAAACCATTTGGGCGTAATGAATCTGAGGCTGCGCAAATAATCTCTCACGCTCAAGAGAATGGCAGAATAGTCACAGTTGGGCTGTTATTACGCTTCCATCCAGCAGTAAATCTTGCAAACCAGTACATAAAATCTGGTAAGTTGGGCAGGGTCGAAACAATCAGATTCGTTAGGAGAACAACCAGACCCCCTCCTGAAAACGGAAACGTCGTCGAGTCACTTGGAGTTCACGGAATCGACTTAGCATGCCACTTTATGTCAGAATCAGAACCAAGCGGTATTAATGTTCAAGGGGACAACATTGAGGCTAGAATAGCTTTAGAATTCCCTCACGCCATCGAAGCACTTATCGACGTTTGTTGGGGGGCATCTCGTGAGCGTGGGGCTGTTGAAATATCAGGTTCTCGAGCATCATTGCGGTTCGAGTT